>CAMAPG010000049.1 GCA_945859965.1 Opitutus sp. GAS368
GCGCGCGGCGGAAATCATGGCCAAGCTCAACTGCCGCCGCTTTGCCACGCTCGAGGAACTCGGGGATGCGTGCGACGCGGTCAGCGTAGTGGTCCCCACCGACCGGCACGCTGAGGTCGCCCTGCCGTTGCTCGCGAAGAAAATCCATCTCCTGATTGAGAAACCGATCTGCGCCAGCCTGGCGGAGGCCGAGCAGGTGCTCGCGGCGGCGCGACAGCACGGGTGCCTCGTGCAGGTCGGGCACATCGAGCATTTCAATCCGGTAATGAGTTTTCTTGAGAAGGAGATCGGTGAACCGCGCTATATCACGGCGGAGCGGCTCGCGCCCTATCAGCCGCGCGGCACGGAAGTCGGAGTGGTGCTCGACTTGATGATCCACGACATCGGCATCGTGCTCGCGCTCGTCAGATCGCCCATCACCCGGATCGACAGCGTGGGCGTGACCGTGCTGTCGAAAAGCGAGGACATTGCCAACGCACGCATCCAGTTCGAGAACGGCTGCGTGGCCAATCTCAGCGCCAGCCGGATGAGCACGAAGAAGGCGCGCGAGATCCGGATTTTCCAGTCGGACGCCTATCTCTCGCTCGATTTCATGAACCAGGCCGGCCACTTGGTGAAGAAAAGCGACATCATCGCCTACGGCCTGAAAATGAAGATCGGCCTCGTCAAGGCGGGCGACCTGAGCGCGATCCCGGTGAAGGAAATCCCGATCGAGAAAGGCGAGCCGCTGGCACTCGAGCTGGCGCATTTTGTCGAGAGCGTGGCCAAGGCCAAGCAGCCGAAAGTCGGCGCGGCGCTGGGCAAGAGCGCGCTGGAGGTGGCAATCACCATCACCGAGCAAATTCACGCGGCCGCGAAATGAGGCGATGAGCGCGAGCCATCCTTTCCCCCTCCCTCCGCCCATCGACGGCCGGGTCGATGTGTTGATCGTCGCCGGCGAGCACTCGGGTGACGAACACGCCGCGAAGCTGGTGCGTGAGCTGCGGGCTCGCGCCCCGGGACTGGTGGCCGCTGCCCTCGGCGGACCTCAATTGGAGTCGGCGGGCGCACAACTGTTGTACGATCTCACCGCGTCCTCGGTCGTGGGCGTGGTGGAAGTGCTGAAGAACTATCCGTTCTTCCGCGCGCTGTTCGGGGAGATCGTGCGCTGGATCGAGGAACACCGGCCGCGCGCGGTGTGTTTCGTCGATTACCCGGGGCTCAATCTCCGCCTGGCCGAGGCCATGCGGGCGCGCGGACTGAGTGTGAAAGGCGGCGGTACCATCAAGACGCTTTATTATATCTCGCCGCAAATCTGGGCGTGGAAAGCCGGCCGGCGTTTTGCCATGGCCCGCACCCTCGACGCGATGGCGGTGATCTTTCCGTTCGAGGTTAAAAGTTATGCCGACACCACGCTGCCGGTGGAATTCGTCGGTCACCCGTTTGTCGCCGAGGACTATGTCTCGCCGGTGTGTTATGATCCGGCCGGCCCGGTCCTCCTGCTGCCCGGCAGCCGCAAACAGGCCGTGGCCCGGATTTTCCCGGCATTGCTCGAAGGCTTCCGCGCCTTTGGCCAGCGCGAAGCTGTCGTGCTCTATCCGAGCGCGGATATCCTGGCCGTGTTACAGGCGGCGCAGCCGCCGGCGAACGTCACGTTCCGGCCGATTTCCGCGTCCGATCCTTCCGCGGCCCAACCGGTGACGGCGGCGGCGGTGCTCACGAGTTCCGGCACCATGTCGATGCACTGCGCCCTGGCCGGCATTCCCGGGGCGATCGCCTATCGCGCCAGTCCGTTGACCTACCTGCTCGGGCGCTGCCTCCTGAAAGTGCCCTATCTCGGCATCGCGAATCTGCTGCTCGATGATGCGATGTACCCGGAATTTATCCAGGGAGACGTGACCCCTGAAGCGCTGGCGGCGGAATTGCGCGCGAGCGTGTCGGATCCGGTCCGCCGCGCCCATACCACGGTGCAGTCCGCGCGTTTGTACCAGCTGTTGCGCAAACCCGCGACCGGAACCGTGACTGACTGGCTGATCCGGCAAATGTGAGAACGCTTGGTTGGCCCGAATCTGGGAAGGTTCTATCCCCGGTCACCGCGCCGGTCGCGCCGCGGGTGAATTTGCGGCACCCGACGACTCTGCGGGTCGCGCTGGTGCGACCTGCGGCTGCACGTGACGCCAGAGGGCATCCGCCCGCTCGCTCAACAACGCGCGGCATTTCGCCATTTCCGCTTCCCGTGTGACCCGGTTTTCCTCCGCGATCTTCGCGAGGTCGTCGAGGTTGTAGAGGAAAACGTTCTCGAGGCTGGCGACGGCGGGATCGATGTCCCGGGGCAGGGCGAGATCGATGAGAAACAGCGGCCGCGCGGGCCGCTTGCGCATCGCGGCGGAGACGGCGGCGTGCGAGATGACGATGTCGGGCGCGGCGGTCGAGCCGACGACGACATCGAACTCTGCGAGCCGCGATTCATGCTGATCGAAGGGCAGTGCGCTGGCGCCGAGCGTCTGGGCCAGTTCCATGGCGTGTTCGAAGCGGCGGCTGGCGACCGTGAGGGTGGAGGCGCCGCGGCTTTGGAAAGCCTTGGCGGTTTTTTCGCCGATGTCCCCGGCGCCGAGCAGGAGGATGCGCGCATCGGCCAGGCCGCCGAAGATATTGAGCGCGAGGTCCACGGCCACATTGGCCACGCTCACATGGCCTTCGGTGATGGCGGTGTGGGTGCGGACCAGCTTCGCGGCCTGGAAGGTTTTCTGGAAAACGCGATTGAGCACGGCCCCAGCGGAACGATGGGCCTGCGCGGCAGCGTAGGCCTCCTTCACCTGGCCGAAAATTTCAGTTTCGCCCAGCATCTGCGAGTCGAGGCCCGCCGCGACTTCGAACAAATGCTGCAAGGCATCGCGGTCGCGCAGGGTCAGCCGGATTTTCTCGAACTCCGTGCGATCGAACTGCTGGCGCGAGCAAAACGCGGCTTCGAGGTGGGCGACGGTTTCGGCGGTTTCCGCCACGCCGTAGAACTCCACCCGGTTGCAGGTGTTGAGCATCACGAATTCGCGGAGGCCGGCGAGGGCGGAGAGCTCCATTTGCAGGCCGGCTGCCGTTTCCGCCGCGAGCGAAAGTCGCTCACGGACCGCGAGCGGGGCGGTGTGATGGGTGGCCCCGAGGACAAAGAGATGGCCCGTGCTCATGGTTGGAGCCGAAGGGTTGCGGCCGGAGCCGGAGTGTGACGGCTGGCGTTGACCGGACCGATGGAGAGTAGCGCGGCCGCAAACAGCACGACGCAGGTCCAGGCAAAGCGCCCCGCAAACAGCCGGCCGCGGAGCCGGAAGGTGAGCGTGAGGCCGTAGGCGGCCCAGATGGCCACGGTGACCAGCAGCTTGGTGGTGTTCACCGCGGCGATGTCGCGGGCCCACCACACCGCGCCGACCGCCAACGAAGCCGTCATTAGAAACACCCCGGCGCTCAGCAGGCGGACCCCGATGTGATCGAGATCCATGATGGAAGGCAGAAACGAAAACCAGCCGCTGACATGCTTCTTTTTGAGCGAATAATTCCTCAGGAGAAACATCAGCGACGTGAGGGCGAGCAGGGCAAATACGCCGTAGCTAAAAAGCGCGAGGGCGGCGTGAAACTCGATCCAGGGGTTGCCGCCGAAAATGCCGGTCCGGCGCGTGGCATCCCAGGCCGGCATGGCGAGCGAGAGAAACGAAAGCACCGCGGTCAGGCAGGCGGTAAAGTAGCCGAAGGCACTGGAGCGAAACGTGACGCCGATTAAAAGGTAGAGCGTCGTCGCGGACCAGGCGGTGAATTGTACGATCTCGAAATTATTGCCGAGGGGACATCCTCCGACCGCCGTGCCACGAAGATAGAGGCCCACAAACTGGCAAAGATAGCCAACCGCCATGAGCCCGTATGTCAGTGCGGTCGAATGCTGCCTTCCCCGCAGGAGCGCAACCGTGCCGATCAGGAACACCACGAGATAGCACTCCGCGGCGAACCACAGCCATTGGCGATCGGTGAGGGCGTGGGACATGGAGGGATCACGCTACGGGTTGAAGCGCCTGGAGCAAGTCTGCGGGTGGCGTTCCCAATGCGCGGTTCTGACGCGAAGCGATCATCGGCGACGGAGGACCAAGTCGCTTCGGGTGAACAAGCTGCAATCATTGGCTTTTCTTTTTCCGCAAGCTTGCGCCAGTGTCCGGCCAAGCCCTTCCGGCGTCGTCGATGACTCTTACCCCTTTCGACTGGCTCATCATTGTCATTTATCTGATCGGCTGTCTCATCGCCGGACTATGGATGCGAAAGTTTGTCAGCGGCGTGGAGGACTTCGCCGTCGCGGGTCGGGAAATGGACGTCAATCTGGGCATCGCTTCCCTCGCGGCCACCGAACTGGGCCTGGTGACCATCATGTACACCGCCCAGCTCGGCTACGAAAAGGGCTTCGCCGGGGCCATGATCGGCGTGATCATGGGCGCGGTGATTTGGATGATTGGCCGCACGGGCTTTGTGATCGGCCCTTTGCGGACGGCCGGCGTGATGACGATTCCGGAGCTGTTTCATAAACGCTTTGGTGCAAGAGTCCGCTGGCTGGCGGCGCTTTTTGTGGTGGTCGGAGGGTTGCTCAACATGGGTATTTTCCTGCGTCTGGGCGGCGAGTTTCTCGTTTATGCCACCGGGATGCCGCCGGGTTGGTTGGAATGGATCATGACCGGCCTGCTGGGACTGGTCCTCGTTTACACTGCGTTCGGCGGAATGCTGTCGGTGCTCGTGACCGATTATCTGCAATTTCTGATCATGGGCGTCGGCATCGTTGTGACCTCGGTGCTAGTCATCATCCATGTCGGCTGGTTCAACCTGATCGATGGCCTGAACACGGCGTGGAAAATTGGCGGTGGCGCAGGGTCGACGACCGCGGGTCTGGCGGCGCATCCTTTCAATCCGTTCCATAGCTCGAGTTACGGCTGGGGTTATCTCGGCTGGCAGGTTTTCTTCCAGATTGCGGCGGCGACCACGTGGCAAACCCAGATCAGTCGCGTGCTGGCGGCCAAGGATGCGGCGACGGCCAAGAGCATGTATCGGAAGACATCATTTTATTACGTGGGTCGTTTCCTACTTCCCGGCTTGTGGGGCGCGGCGGCCTTTGTGTGGTTTGCCCAGCATGGAGGATTGCCGAAGGAACTGAACTCGCTCACGGCCATGCCCCATTATTTGAGCATTGTCCTGCCCGCCGGCGTGATCGGGCTCGTGGTAGCCGCGATGCTGGCGGCGGAAATGTCGACCGACAGCGGGTACATGCTCACGTGGGCCACGGTGATCTATAATGATCTCATCACGCCCTGCCTGCGAACCCCGCTCGCGCCCAAACGCCAGCTGCTGCTCACCCGCGGCATTGTCCTCGCGATTGCCGTCTTTCTACTCTTCTACGGTTTGTGGTATCAGGTACCGGGCAACATCTGGGATTACCTCGCGGTGACCGGAAACATTTACCTGGCCAGCGTTTTTACCCTGCTGGTGGCCGGACTGTACTGGCCGCGGGCGACCGCGTTTGGCGCGGGTGCGGCGCTGGTGCTCGGCGCGATCGGACCGATCACTTTTCTCGTGCTCGGAAAAACCTATGCGATCGCCCCGGAAGTCGCCGGAGCTTCCTCGTTTGCCTTGGCCGCCCTCGGCATGATTGGCGGCTCACTCCTGACGCGGGCGCCAAAATCCACCCTGGAGAGCGAATCGCGTTCCCCGATTTCAATCCGATGAAAGACCCGCTTGTTCTCTTTTGGGCTCTGCTGATTTTAGCCTCCATTTTTTGGTACGGTTTCCTCGTCTTTTACGTGGGCATCAAGGCCGGTCGCGAAATTTCGGTGCTGACGAAGAAGCTGGGCGGGCGGAAGGATGGTTAGTCGGCATTCCGCCGTCCCAGCCAGAACCGGCATTCGTCGGAAAAATCGAGCACGGCACGCGATTCGGTCGCCACTTCCCTGCGCATCGCATCGAATTCATGGGTCCAGCCAGTGGCGGCAAGGTCGGCCAGGATTTCGGCCCGGTCGGGCAGATGCATGAACGTGCGGCCGGATTCGTCTTCGAAGTAACGGTCGCCAAATTCCACCAGGCGCGGATCCTGTTCGCCGCGTTCCCAGCGGAGCGCCTCAAGCCGCCAGAGCGCGCGTTCGGTGAGGGAACTGTCCCGGTCGTGCGTGGTGAAGAGAAAAGGCGCCCCGGGCGCACAGACCCGGTGCAACTCGCGCAGCGCGGTCCGGCGGTTTTCCCGGCCGGGAATCTGCATCAGCCCGTTAAACATAAACAAAGCCCCGCCAAAACCGCGTGCTCCTGCGATTATAACATTATTATCATCAACAGGTTTATGGCCAGTTTCACTTAATGAGTGAAACGGGTTCAAACGGGTCGCGTCGGCGTGAACGAAGGTTATGTCGGTGACGCCGCGCTCGGCTGCGAGGCTGCGGGCCTGGTCGAGCAGTTCCTGGGCGAAATCGAAGGCGGTGATTTGGCGGTAACCCATTTCCCAGAGTTTGACGGTGACGCGGCCGGCACCACAGCCCGCTTCGAGTAGGGGAGTGGACTGATCGGGAAAGAAGCGTTCGATCAGCGTGCGCTCAGATTTCCACAAGCCGAGAAAATGGGCGGCCCGGGCGTAGTACAACACCGCGGGCGGGTCGTTGAAGTCGGCGCGGACCGTTTCTGAGGAAATCTTTTTCACCACGCAGTTTCCCACCGGATGGACTTATTTCTTTCTTTGCCAGGCGGCGATGAACATGCCGTTGGCATTGAGTTCGTGCGGCCAGAGAAAAACGGAGGATGCCGAGGGCGATTGGGAATCGGTTTTCTGACCGTAGCCGGCGGGGAAAACCGCGACCGGCTCCAACTCGGGATGTTTTTCGCTGAAGCCCGCCACGACCTCGGTGGTCTCGCTGCGCGTCAGCGTGCAGACCGAATAGATCAGACGTCCGCCGGGTTTGAGCGAGCCGGCGAGGTTTTCCAGCAGGGTGCGCTGCACATCGGCGAGTTCGCGCACATCCTCGGGCGTGGTCGTCCAGCGGGCGTGGGGATTGCGCTGCCAGGTGCCGACGCCGCTGCAGGGGGCGTCGAGGAGGATGCCGTCGAACTTGATCTTGGTCGGAAGCATCCGGCCGCCATCCCAGAAATCAGTGCGGTAGTTGAACAGTTTGGCGCGCGCGGCCCGGCGCTTGAGGGTGTCGAGGCGCTTGGCGTTCCGGTCGGTGGACCAGATCACGCCCTTGTTCTTCATGAGATCGGCCAGGTGCAGGGTCTTGCCGCCCTCGCCGGCGCAGGCATCCCACCAGGTTTCGCCCGGCTGCGGCGCCGCGGCATAACCGACGAGTTGGGACGCGAGATCTTGGATTTCAAAGTCGCCGGCGGCGAACTGGGGTGTGCGAAAAAGATCCTGCTTGCCGGTGTAGTGTAGCGCATCTGGAGCGAGCTGGGAGGGCACGCAGTCTTTGAGGGCGCTGGCCAGCTTTCCCGAAGTGCCCGGACGGGCGCGCAGCCACAGGGCGGGATCGCGTTGCAGCTGGCGGAGGTAATCGGGGGAGACGGTCACTTCGCTGGCCAGCCATTCGGGAACGGCGCGGACGGCGAGGGCCTCGGGCTTGATCGACTTGGGATCGGCGACAAAACGCTCGTGCAGAGCGACCGCCTGGTCGAGGCGCTTTTGCGGCGAGGCGGCGGAATCAAGCCACGACAGCCAGCGGAAATAGATGAAAACGGCATGGCTGATGGCCCGCTTGGCCGGCGGCTGCAGGTAGCGATGGCCTTCGAAGTAGAAGCGCAACGCGGTATCCGCGCGCTGGTCGGCGGAGATGGCGGTGAGCACCTGCGCGGCGTGATTGAGCGTGGTTTGGTCGGGCATCGAAATTCAGGAGGGGGATTGCGGACGGCGGATGGCGAGCAATGACGCATCCACCGGTAATCCGCGATCCCAAATCCGCACCTATCGCTTGGCCCAGCGCCGGTCCTGCTTGAGTTCGAGCCGCCGGGTCTCGAGTTGCACGCCGGCGACGGCGGGATGCGCCCGGAGTTGCTGGAAGGTCGCGGCATTGAGTTTCCACGACAGGGCGGTGCTGGCCTCGGCAACCGGGGCGATGCGATCCTCGAAAATAAACGCGAATTCCACTTTGGTCTCACCCACCTGCTTGTTCAGGGTTTCACGGAGCAAACGGAGGAAGGCGGGGAGCTCGCGATGGGCCGGCTGGAGCAGCCAGGTCACTTTGCGCACGATTCCGCTCACGTGCAGGTCGAGCGGATAGCACTCCTTCACGTTGATGCGGGCGCCGTCGTTGCCGACGATGATATTGCCCTGCACGAGCACGGTGGCGTTTTCGGCGAGGCAGGTCCCGTAGTTGGCGTAGGCGTCGGCAAACATGTTGAGCGGCGCGGCCGCGCTCTTGGTTGCGAGGGTGAACGCCGCCCAGGGCCGGTTATCCTTCTTCGACAGTTTCTTCACGATGTTGCCGGCGATGCCGCAGAGGCGGAATTCGGTGCGGTCGCCCTGCAGGAGCAATTCGGCGATGGCAAACGTGTCGATCGCCTCAGTCAGCCCGTCGTACGTGTTCATCGGATGGCCGGACACGTAGAAGCCGAGCAGTTCCTTTTCGAAAACGAGACGTTCGGCGGACGAGAAATCATCCGCGCCGTCGAGCGACAGACGGTTGCCGGTTGAGCCGGGAGTCTGGGTCTTCTTCGGGGCCTCGTCGGCGAACGCATCCAGAAAACTGTGCTGGCCCGCGGCCTTGTCGCGGGCGTTGGCCGCCACTGCGGCCATCGCGGAATCGATGCCATCGAAGAGCACTTTGCGGGGCGCGCCGCTGAAATCGAACGCGCCGGTTTTTACCAAATGTTCGAGCACGCGTTTGTTGATGGCCCGGCCGTCCACGCGGGAAATGAAGCTGTCGAAGTTCGTGTAGGGGCCGTTCGCCTCCCGTTCGGCGATGATTTTCTGTGCGGCGAGTTCGCCGACGCCCTTCACGCCGCCGAGGCCGAAGCGGATGGCGGAACGCGCCGGGGACGTCGCGTCCCCAGGAGAGAGTGGGGTAGCGACGTCCCCGTCGCTGTTTTTCCGCAACACCGGCGTGAACATCTCGCGGGACTCGTTCACATCGGGGCCCAGCACCTTCAGCCCCATGGCCTCGCATTCGCCGACGAAGTGGGAGACTTTTTCCGCGTTGCCGAGTTCGGAGCTGAGCATGGCGGCCATGAACTGTACCGGGTAGTTCGCCTTCAGGAAACCGGTCTGGTAGCTCAGAATGGCGTAAGCCGCGGAGTGGGACTTGTTGAAACCGTAGCCGGCAAACTTGTTGAGGATGTCGAAAATGGAATTCGCTGTTTTCTCGTCGATGCCGTGGAGCGTTTTCGCGCCGGCCACGAATTTGTCGCGTTCCTGCGCCATGGCCACGGGATCCTTTTTGCCCATGGCGCGACGCAGCATGTCGGCGCCGCCAAGCGTGTAGCCGGCGATGACCTTGGCGGCTTCCATGACCTGCTCCTGGTACACCATCACGCCGTAGGTTTCCCGGCAGACGTCCTCGAGGAGCATATGCGGGAATTTCACCGTGCTCGGATCCTTCTTGCCGCGCACATAATCCGGGATCCAGTCCATCGGACCGGGGCGGTAGAGTGCGATGAGCGCGACGATCTCGTCGATCGAGGAGAGGCCGATCTGGCGGCAGAGATTCTGCATGCCGCCGGATTCCAGCTGGAACACCCCGGTGGTGCGGCCGGAGTTGAGCAGGGCGAAGGTTTTCGCGTCCTCGAGCGGGATGGTTTCGATGTCGAATTTCGGATCGGCCGTGCGGCGGATGTTGTCGACGGCATCGGCGATGACCGTGAGCGTTTTCAGCCCGAGGAAATCCATCTTCAGCAAACCGAGTTTTCCGACGGCATTCATGTCGTACTGTACGGTGACGTCGCCTTCCTGCTCGGTCAGGGGCACGAACTCCTCGAGCGGCCGGTCGGTGATGATAATGCCGGCGGCGTGTTTGCCGGTGTTGCGCACCATGCCCTCGAGCACCAGGGCTTGGTCGAAGATTTTCTTGGCGACGGGATTCTTGGTGACCTCGTCGCGAAGCTCGGCAGATTTTTTGACGGCGTCCGTGAGCGAGATGTTGAGCTCGTCGGGGATCATCTTGGCCAGGCGGTCGGCGTCGCCATAGGCGAGATTGTGGACGCGCGAGACGTCTCGGATCACCATCTTCGCCCCGAGTGTGCCGTAGGTGATGATGTTGGCGACGCAGTCGTTGCCGTATTTCTGGCGGACGTAGCTGATGACCTCGCCGCGGCGGCGCATGCAGAAGTCGATGTCGAAGTCGGGCGGGGAAACGCGCTCGGGATTCAGGAAACGCTCGAACAGTAGCTTGAAGCGCAGTGGGTCGAGATTGGTGATCCAGAGAAGATAGGCGACGATGCAGCCGGCGCCGGAACCGCGGCCCGGGCCGACGGGAATTCCGTTTTTCCGCGCCCAGTCGATGAAATCCCAGACGACGAGGAAGTAGTCGATGAAACCGGTCTTGCCGATGATGCTGAGCTCGAAGTCGAGGCGATCGACGAGGATTTTCGCCTGGGCGGGGTCGGCGAATTTCTCGGGGGTTGCGTAGTCCACGCCGTAACGTTTTTTCAGACCCGCGATACAGAGATCCTTCAGGTAGCCGCTGCGGTCGGTTTTTACTTCGGGTGGCAGCGGGTATTTCGGGTAGCGTTCGCTGCCCTTCGGAAACGGAATCGTGAGATCGCACATTTCGGCGACCAGCTGCGTGTTGGTGACCGATTCCGGCACCTCGGCGAAGAGCTTTGCCATTTCATCGCGGGACTTGAGGTAGAATTCCTGCCCGGTGAAGCGCATGCGCTTCTCGTCGTCGATTTTTGAACCGGTCTGGATGCACAGCATGGCGTCGTGCGGGCCGGAGTCGGTGTTGCGGACGTAGTGGACGTCGTTCGAACAGATGACCTTCAGGTTGAATTCTTCGGCGAGCTTGAGCAGGCCGGGGATGATTTTGACCTGTTCCGGAATGCCGTGGTCCTGGATCTCGACGAAATAGTTTTCGCGGCCGAAGATTTCCACGAAACGGCCGCAGGCCTTCCGGGCTTCTTCATAACGATCGTAGAGCAGGTGTTGCGGTACGAGCGACGCGAGGCAGCCGGTGAAACCGATGAGCCCGGTGGCGTACTTGGCGAGGGTCTCGAGGTCTGTGCGCGGCTTGTAGTAAAAGCCGCGAAGATGCGCGTCGGAAACGAGCTTCAGGAGATTCTGGTAGCCGGTGAGATTTTTCGCCAGGAGGCCGAGGTGAAAGATCGTTTTGCCCTCGTCGGAGCGCCCGTTCTTTTCGAGCCGCGATGTTTCCACCAAGTAGAGCTCGCAGCCCACGAGCGGCTTGATGCCCTTGGCCTTGGCGGTGTTGTAGAACTCGATGGCACCGTAAAGATTGCCGTGGTCGGTGAGCGCGAGCGACGACATGCCGAGTTCGCCCGCCCGGTCCATCAACCGGTCGATGCGGCAGGCGCCATCGAGGAGGCTGTAGTCCGAGTGGACGTGGAGATGGACGAAATTTTTATCGGCAGACGGCACGCGCGGCGTGGGTTATTGGGAAAGAGTTAATGGGTCCGATCCGTGAAGGGTCGCAAGGAAGTTCCGCTTCGCGGGGATTATTGGGAAAAAGTTAAGAGTTAATGGGTCGGATCCGCACTATTAACTGATATCCCTTAACCCTTAACCGCCGCTTCGCGGCGCTACATCCCGGGCAGTGTGAAATAAAAGGTCGCGCCCTGGTCCGGCTGGCTTTCCGCCCAGATCCGCCCGCCGTGATTGCGGATGATGCGCTCGACCGTCGCCAGGCCCACGCCGGTACCTTCAAACGCGGCTGCGCTGTGCAGGCGCTGGAACACGCCGAAGAGCTTGTCCTTGTAGGCGGGATCAAAGCCCACGCCGTTATCGCGGATGAAAACGGCGGTTTCCCTACCGACCGTGGTGGTGCCGATGGCGATGATCGCTTCCTCCCGCTGCCGGGAATACTTGAGCGCATTCGACAGCAGGTTGACGAAGACCAGAGTAATCAGCCCGACGTCGCATTTCACGGCTGGCAGCGGCTGGCGCTGCCAGGTGACGACGCGATTTTGAAGATCCGAGACGAGGTCGCGCAGCGCAAAATCGACGAGTTCATCCAGCTCCGACATTTGCATAACCAGTGGCTGGCGGCCGACCTTGCCGAGGTTGAGCAGGTCGTCGATCAGGCGGCTTAATTTTTCTGACCCCTGGACGATGCGTTCCAGATAGAAAACCGCCTCCTTGGAAAGCTGGGCGCTGTGGTCTTCCTGCAGGATCTGGGCGTAACCCGCCATGTGCCGGAGCGTTGCGCGCTGGTCGTCATCACCACGAGCGAGATCTTGCGGCCGATCGGCTGATCGCGGAACGGGGTCATGGGCTGGCCTCTCCCACCACTTCCGCGAGCCGCAGCAGCTTGGAGCTCACGACGATCCCGGCTCGGTGAATGACTTGGAGGTTGACGACGATTCGCAGCTTGTTGCGCCCGACGGAAAACTGGACGGACCCTCCGCGGGTGGCGAAGTTCTCCGCGTCGCTGACCGTGAGAATGGGCCGGCGCGCGATCGCCTGCTGGATCTTCGGCCAGTGGCGTTGCTCGGAACGCGCGACGAAGAGCAGCTGGCAGTCCTGGATCAGATCCACGCTGGCGTAGTGTTGGATGACGATCGGGCGGCCATGGAAAATTTCATTGGCGTCGTGGTGCTCCAGCATTTCGCCAAAAGGATCGCGGCCGAGAACCCCGATGATCAGAGGCGTGGCGGAAGAGGCGAACGCCTTTTCCGGTCAATCGACAAACGGCACGACATTGTAGAGTGCGGCGGCCTTGATCGCATATTCATGCGTTTCCTGGGCGGGCGTCGCGGCTCGTCCCGTCCCGGACCAACCCAGCACGAAGACGGCAAGGAGGAGTCGGTATCCTCTTCGTCCACCGGTCCGAACCGCACGGGCGGGCCGGGTCACGGCCAAATCCCGCGCGCTGAGGATTATGTGGGGGAGTGAAGAAATCGGAGTGAGAATGGGTCAGAAAAACTTCCTCGGCCCTTGCTCGCGGAACCTTGGAAGAAAAACAGGCATCCGGAGTCAGCAACCCCTTTTTTGCAAAAGGCACGCAGGGCGGACGAATAAAGCCATAAGGGGGCTCCTGACAGGCAATTGGGGTTTAAGGCAATCCAGGGAGGTTGCCCAGCGCTTTCCCATGCCACTGGCAAAAAACGCCATTGACGCGCGGCTTCCGGCTTGGCCTATTAACCGGCTTTTCCTTTCAAGAACCGTCTGTCCACATGTCCATCGAAATCAAAATCCGTAAAAACGAGCCCATCGATCGCGCGCTGCGCCGCATGAAAAAGAAGCTCGATCGCGAGAACATCATCAGGGGTGTTCGCGCCAAGCGTTACTACGAGAAGCCCTGCGAGAAGCGCCGCCGTAAGGACAAAGTCCAGGCCTTCACCCAGATGCTGCGCCGTCGCTACGCCGAATAAGCAGACTTTCGTTTCCTCCCTTTCCGGCCGCGCCCTCATTGGCGCGGCTTTTTTTCGTGCAACTTGCTGGCGGATGGACTCGTAATTAACGCCTGCCCGTTTAAACCCACCCTGACGCTCTCCACCAGCTGGTGTTCGCACCGCCATACCGATGGTTACGCGATGCTGCGTGAAATGGCCGATCTGGGCTTTGAGTACGCCGAGCTCAGCCACGGCATCCGGATCACCCTCGTTCCCGGGATTCTCAAGGCGGTGGAGGACGGGGTGATCAAAATCGCGTCAGCCCACAATTTTTGCCCGCTGCCCGCCGGCGTGCTGCACGCCGCCCCCAATTTGTTTGAGCCCTCCGGCTTGGATTCGCGGGAGCATGACCAGTGGCTGCGCCATACGAAGCGCTCGATCGATTTTGCCTCCCAGCTGAAGGCGCGCGTGCTGGTCTGCCATTTGGGCAGCGTGCGTTTTTTCTGGTTCAATCCCGCGCCCGCCCTGCACCGTTATGCGGACAGCCATCCGCAGACCGACTTGCGCACCGACCCGGCTTACCAGGCCCTGCTCAACCGTTCGCTGGTGAAGCTGCGCAAGCGGATGGGCCCCTACTGGGAGCAGATGAAGAAAAGCGTGAACGAGATCCTCGAGTACGCCGCCCAGAAAAACGTGAAGCTGGGGCTGGAAAACCGGGAGAAATTCGAGGAGTTGCCCATCGACGAGGACTATCCGGCTTTGCTGGAAACATTACCCGCGGGAGCTCCGGCGGGCTACTGGCACGACACCGGCCATGCCGACATCAAGCAGTCGATGGGCCTGCTCGATCACCGCCTGCATCTCATGAAACTGGCGCCGCGCCTGATCGGGTTTCATCTGCACGACGTGAATGCCGCCGGGCAGGATCACCAGCCGATCGGCTCGGGAAAAATCGACTTTGAAATGGTCAGCGAATTTTGGCGGCCCGAACACCTGCTCGTGCTCGAGTTCAGCCCGCGCCTGTCGGTCGAGGATGTCCGCGCCTCGAAAAAAAGAGTGGAGGCGCTGCTCGCGCTCCGGGGATTGGCCTAGTTGACGTCAGTTCGTTTCAAAATGCAGGAGCCTGCTTGCAGGCGATTTTCCGGGAACGGTGTCGAGCATCGCCTGCAAGCAGGCTCCTACAGGAGGCACTAGCCGTCTTCCCGCGCCCGCCGGGTGAGAATCTCGCGCACCCAACGCCGGTGCGGTCCGGAGAGCGTGACGGTTTCGAACTCGCGCCAAGGCACCCAGACCAGGTCTGCGCGGAGTTTTCCCCGCGGCGCCGCGGCGATATGGATCGATTCGGTAATCTGGAAACGGGTGATGCCGCGGCGTTTCTTGGCGAGCA
>CAMAPG010000050.1 GCA_945859965.1 Opitutus sp. GAS368
AAGTTCGCGGACAATATTTTTTCCGGAAGGGAGTCACTGCGCTAGCGACCAATAATATCAAGGTCGCGCTTTTTTCCCTCTCCAAAGCCTATGCGCTCGCCCCCCGCGACTACGAGATCGGCTTCACCCTCGCCTCGCTCCGGCAGGCCACGAACCCCGCCGTCTCCGACCGGATTTACGGCCAATTGCTGGTCGAGCATCCTGAGTGAAACGACCAGATCGCCGACGCCTGGTCCCGCTCGTTGCTGGCACGGGGAGACTACAAGGGAATGAAAGCGCTGGCCGCCGACCAGCTGATGCGCACCGCGCCCAATCATCTCGGATATTGGATGCAATCACTGACGTTCGCCTCCCGGCAGTCGGGCGATCCGGCGACCCTGCAGCGCATTCTCGCCGGGCAGCCGAAACTGGAATCGCAATGGCGGAAGGTACTTTCCTCCCAGGTGCTCATCCAGACGGGGCATCCGGAAACCGCCATTCCCATCCTGCGCCAGGTGTGGCCCGACGCGACCCATCCGTTTGTCCCCTTCTACCAAGTAAAGACCCTGATCGAACTCGGGCAGAGCCGGTTCGCCCTGGAATTACTCGATCGCTACGGCCCGCGCTTCCGCGATGACGAACGGTATCGCTTGAGACTCGACGCCAGCGCGGCGCTTGGATGGCGAAGCCTGCTCACGAGCGACGTCGATCTGTTGCTGGCCAGTCCAACCGGGCCGGTGTTCGAACTGCTCGGGGCCCACCTGATTCGCTACCCCGACGAAGCACTGCTCAACCGCGTGTTCGACCATTTGCTCCAGTCTCCACTGCCAGCCATCAAGGAAAATCACAACGCCTACGGCACCTTGTTTTGCGCGGCAGGAATCGCGGGGGATTTCGCCAAGACCCGGATCCTGAGCAAATCGCTCAAGCAGATTGCCAGCAGCAGCTTTGTGGCGCTCGATGGATTGGAAGACTTTTTTCGCGGCCAATCGCATGTGCGCCACATCGAGGCCTTTCTCCCGTCCATTCCGCTGCCGCTCGATACGACCTACGCACTGTTGAAACGTTATTCCGGACCACGCCCTGCGGCGATTACCTTGGGGGGCAAAGTGCGATGATCGATTCCGTGTCGCTCCCGGGTCACGTATCCGCTCCCATTCCGCGAAGGAAGACGTGGCTGATTTGGCTCAACCTAGGCCTATTGGCTACCTTGGGCACAGGACTGACGGTGTTGCTTTTCCCGCAATGGCTGCACAACCCCGATCTTTCTCACGGGCTGCTCATGCCGGTGGTCTGTCTGCTTCTCATCAATGAGGCACGCACGGGGGGCCCCGCGCGTTATCTGCGCGCCGGGCCGGTGTCCCGGCTAATGATCGGGCTTGCTCTTCTGTTCGGCTTGCTGGGGCTCGCGGTCAGCGGCCTGTATGCCGCCGCCTTGGAATGGTCACATCCCGTCGCCGGTTTTGCCCTGGCCGGGGCCTTCACTTTTTTTCTGCTGGCGACGCTGATCGCCTTCGCTGACGAACGCGTGCGGCTGATTCCATTGAACTGGAGCGCTTTTCTCGCCGCCACGTTGTGGTGGCTGAGCGCGCCCATTCCCCCGGGAACCTACAGTCGGCTCACCTTGAGCCTGCAACTCTGGGTTTCCGAAAATGTTCTGGGTGCCCTCCATTTTCTCGGAATCGCCGCCAACCGCGACGGAAATATCATCGAGCTCGCCCACACCGCGGTCGGCGTGGAGGAGGCCTGCAGTGGCGTGCGCAGCCTGGTTTCCTGTGTTTTTGCCGGCCTGTTTTTTTCCGGCTGCCTCGTGCAACGTCCCTGGGCCCGGGCACTGATTGTCGGCCTGGCCGGCCCGCTCGCGTTGGGCATGAATTTTTTCCGGTCGCTCGCCCTGACCTTGCTCGCCAATGCGGGGATCGACATCGGCGGAAAATGGCACGATCTCACCGGTTTCGCGATTTTGGCCCTCACGGCGGTAATACTCGGTGCCCTCGCCCTGTTGCTCCAAAAAGGGGCCAAGCCGCCGGCACCCAAAGATTCACGGCTGGAGACGCCACCGGTGGAAAATCCACGGGACACGCAACCACTCCTCGCCACCGGTCTCGGCCTTGCCGTGATCCTGGCTGTTTTTTTCCTTTCACATTCCGAGTTCAGATCACCCCCCCGCAAACCGCTGCCGAATCTCGAAGCCATCCTGCCTCTCGCAGCCAACGGATGGAATGTCCGGACCACCGCCGATCTCTATCGCTTTAAGGATACCCTTCAAACCGACCATTTCGTGGAACGCACCTATACGCGAAACACCGGCAACGGTCTCGTGCAGATCACAGTTTATATCGCCTACTGGGCTCCGGGCCAGGCCAACGTCAGCCTGGTTGCCACTCACACCCCCGACGCCTGTCTGCCTGGGGCGGGTTGGGTGCCGATACCCGTGGCGGAAAGCCAGCAGCGGATCGTCCTGCCCACCCGGGAGCTTCCCGCCGGCGAACACCGTCTCTTCAAAAGCAACGGTTATCCACAGCACGTCTGGTTCTGGCATCTCTACGACGGAGCCCCGATCCGTTACCTCAATCCCCTTTCGCCTCGCAACCTGCTCCAGATCGCGGCCCAATATGGGTTTCGCCGCGCGGGCGACCAGATGTTTGTGCGATTCTCGAGCAATCGCCCCTGGAAGACCATACGCGATGAGCCACTCGTGACCGAAATCTTTACGCATCTCCAGCCATTTGGGCTCTAGGTGATTTGCCATGCCGCTGCCCGTCACCGCCCTCGAAAAACGCATCCTGGCCTTTGTGGGTCTGCTCATCGTGCTGGGGCTCATCGGACTGGCCGTGCTGTAAGCGGAAATTGCCTCGCCAAGACCGGACGTTTTGCATCCTGTCCGCCCAGTCACCCGTATGAATTGGAAGTGTGCCTCCTGTCATTCTCCCTGCCATTCTTGGCCGAGTCCGCAATTCCTGATGCAGGAGGTTCTTCGTTTGGCATGAGCGATCCCGCCTTTAATGAGCCGCTCGATCGGAGCGACGTCGACGCGGACCTGCTGCAGCGCATGGCCAAGCGTGATCACACCGCCTTCGCGCTACTCTACGACCGTTTTTCCCGTCCCTTGTACGGCACTGCCCTGCGGATTCTCAACGATACCCGCGAGGCGGAAGACATTGTGCAGGATGTCTTTCTGGCCTTGTGGGAAACAGCCGACACCTTCGCCGTGGAGCGCGGCACCGCTTTCTCGTGGGCTGTGACCCTGACCCGCAATCGGGCAATCGACCGGATTCGCTCCCGGAAGCGTCGGTCCGAGCTGCTGGCCGCCAGCACCCCGGACGAACTCGGCGATCAAGCGAACCATTCGCTCGATTCCGCGGCCAGCCTTTGGCTCAAGGAAAAAACCACGGCGGTTCGCGCAGCCGTGGCGACCCTTCCGTCCGAACAAAAGCTCACGCTGGAACTCGCCTTCTTCGGTGGGCTGACCCAGCAGGAAATTGCCGAAAAACTCCATCAGCCCCTCGGCACCGTGAAAGCCCGCATCCGCCGGGGGCTGTTGAAACTGCGGTCAGCCCTTTCCCAGCAGCTATGATCGACGAACCCACAGAAGAGCTCGCATCGCTCTATGTTCTCGACCTTCTGGCCGGTGGCGAACGAAACGTGTTTGAGGCACAACTCGCCGCCGATTTGGAATTGGAGCAATGGGTGCGCGAGCTCCGCGAAACCACCGGAGCGCTCGCGTTGACTGCGCAAGCCACGCCTTCTCCCAGATTAAAAACCAACCTGCTAAACCAGATTCAAGCCGCGCCGGACAAGGTGGCGTCAGTCGAGCCGATCAACGCACCGACTCCATTCCGGATCTCTACCTGGATTCCCTGGGCGGTGGCGGCCGGATTTGCGCTGGTGGCAGGTTGGTTGGGAATGGAGGCTCTCCTTTCCCGCGAACAAACGGCCCTGATGCAAACGGAAGCACAGTTTGCTGGAATCGCCCTGCGCGACGCGCAAAATCATCTCGTTGCCGAGCGCATCGTGCTCAACCGTCAGATTGCCGCCGATGGCGAGCAACTGGCGGACGCCCAGCGCCGCCTGACGGATACCGCCCGGCAACTCGCCAGTCTGACCCGGGAATCGAAAGTTCAGGACGACCTGTCCCAGCTTAAGATTGCCACGCTGAGTTCCATGCTCGGCAACTCTCCGCAAGCCTTGGCCGTCGCCGTGTGGAATCCGGCCCAACAGGAAGGCGTTTTTACCGTCGAAAAACTGCCCGCCGCCGCTGCCGGCCAGGATTACGAATTGTGGGTCATCGATCCCCAGCAGCCCAAGCCGGTCAGCGGGGGCGTCTTTACCGTCGGGACCGATGGCCGGGCCCGCATGCTTTTCAAGCCCGAGACTCCGGTGGCCTCGATCGCAAAATTTTCCGTGAGCCGCGAGAAAAAAGGCGGAGCCCCCCGCCTTTCCGGTCCTCAGGGCGAAGTCATTATGATCAGCCAGTAGGCGTTCGTTCTCCCGCCTGACTTCTGCCTTCGGGACGTTGCGAGACCCAGAGGAGGGCAAAACCCGCCATAAATCGGACTCGACGCAGCCACCTGCGTTGCCAGCCTTTGAGGCGTATGGTCATCAAACCCAAGGTCCGCGGATTTGTTTGTGTCACCGCCCACCCAGACGGCTGCGCTGCGCACGTGCAGCAGCAGATCGACTACGTAAAACAGAAAGGTCCGATCAAAAACGGGACTAAATCCGTTTTGGTGATTGGCGCTTCCACAGGCTATGGCCTGGCGTCCCGGGTCACCGCGGCTTTCGGCAGCGGAGCCAAGACCCTCGGCATTTTTTTCGAACGACCTTCCGAGGAAGGCCGCCCCGCGACCCCCGGCTGGTATAACTCCATCGCCGTGACCAAGGCCGCGCGCGCGGCCGGACTCTACGCCGCGAATCTGAACGGCGATGCGTTTTCCGACGAAATCAAGAAGCAGGCGCTCGAAATCATCAAACGGGACATGGGCCCGATCGATCTGGTTGTTTACTCACTCGCTTCACCCCGCCGCACGCACCCCCGCACCGGCCAAGTGCACAAGTCGGTCCTCAAGCCGATCGGAGTGTCGTACACCAACAAGACCGTCGATACCGACAAAGGCATTGTCAGCGAAATCACCATTGAGCCAGCCAATGAGGCGGAAATCGCGGATACCACCACGGTCATGGGCGGCGAAGATTGGGAAATGTGGATGACTGCGCTCGAGGAGGCCAAACTCCTCGCTCGGGGCGCGACGTCGGTCGCCTACTCCTACATAGGACCCGAGGTAACCTGGGCCATTTACAAAAATGGCACCATCGGCCTCGCCAAAAACGATCTGGAGCGCACCGCGCGACGCATCGATGCACTGCTTAAAACCAATGGCTATGGCCGCGCTTTCATCTCGGTGAACAAGGCGTTGGTCACACAGGCGAGTTCCGCGATTCCGGTCGTCCCCCTTTACATTTCGATCCTCTACAAGATCATGAAGGCCAAGGGCACACACGAAGGCTGCATCGAGCAGATCCAACGGCTCTTCGCCTCCCAGATGTACAACGGCTCAGCCCTCACTTTCGACGAAGGCGGTCGCGTGCGCATCGACGACCTCGAAATGAAACCCGACGTACAAGCCGAGGTCGCCCGCATCTGGCCGCAGATCACAACCGAAAATTTGGCGGCCCTGACCGATATCGCCGGTTATCGGAGCGAATTTCTCCGGCTGTTCGGCTTCGGTTTGAACGGAATCAATTACGAGACCGACGTCGAGCCGCACCTGCCGATGCTGTGAGGCGGGCCGCGCACCCTCGGTTCAAAGCGAGGGGCTTCAGTCCGCGGCGGGCCCAATCCTTCTCCTCTTTCGGTGTGGTGAATTTCATCCCATTCATGCGCGCCATCATTCAGCGGGTCAGTGAAGCGCGCGTGACCATCGCCGGCCGCGTGGCGGGAGAAATCGCCTCGGGACTCGTTATCTTGCTCGGAATCGCGGCCGAGGACACATCCGCCGACGGCGAATGGCTGGCCCAAAAAATCGCGAAGCTCCGGATTTTCCCTGATGACGCCGGGCAGATGAACCGTTCCGTCCATGAGATCGCGGGAGGTGTGCTCGTCATCAGTCAGTTTACCCTCTTTGCCAGCACCCGCAAAGGCACCCGGCCTTCCTTTAATGAGGCGGGCCGGCCGGAAATCGCCCGGCCGTTGTATGAACATTTTCTGGCCCAGATGGAGGACGCCATGGGTCGTCCGGTCGCCCGCGGCGAATTTGGCGCGGAGATGCAGGTGGCCTTGGTCAACGACGGTCCGGTGACCATCGCGATTGATTCGCGGACACGCGAATGACGGGAATCAACCGACCGCAGCAGTCGGCAGCCTACTCTTCGAATCCACCCACGCTCAGCGATTGTCCGTTTTGCTTTGGGCCGAGTTTCAAAAGGAACGGAGCCGCCGTTTTGGCCCACGCGGCTGCTTTCTGATAGCTGGCCGCCCCCTCGGCCCAGCATTGCCGCAGCATTTCGGTGTCGATCACCCCGGGATTCAGCGGAATGGCCGCCATGCCCTTGGGCAGTTCTTCGGCGAGCGCTTTCGTGAGTCCTTCGATCGCCCATTTTGAAGCGCAATACGGCGCAACCTCGGGCGAGACACTGCGTCCCCAACCCGAACTGAGATTCACGATGACCCCTTTCTTGCGCTCAACCATCGCAGGAACGAATGACCGGATGACATTGGCCACTCCGGTCACATTGACATTCACCACCCGGGCAAATTCCTCCGCCGGAACCTTCCACAGGGGCGCAAGTTGGTTCATGATTCCCGCGTTGTTGAGCAAAAGATCGGGTGCGCCATGCACCCCGAGAATCCGCTCTGCCCACAAGTCCACTTTCGCCGCGTCCGCGACATTGACCACGGAGAAGTCATGGGGCGCCGGATAGGTGAAGCGAAGGTCAAGGATGCCTTCGGCTCCCCGTCCGCATCCCGCCACCGTATGGCCCATCTTGATGAATTCATCGGCCAGGGCGCGGCCCAGGCCTCGCGTAATTCCGGTGATAACGATGTTCATGATGGACTCCTTGGCGTGCTGATTTTTCGATTCCGAATTTTAAAGCAAAAAGCCGGGAATCAGGAAACCATTGAATTCCCCTGGCACCTCGGTCCCGTCACAAACCGCACTGAAACCAGCCGTCGCTTGCCTTCTAGCGCGACTGCAGGCTGAACTTGTTCAGACCCGTCTTGCGACAGGCATCCATCACGAACGCGAGTTTCTTCAACTGCGTCGTTTCATCCGCCTTGATCAGCACTGGGATGTCCTTGTTGATGTTCCGCACCTGCTGCAACAGGGCCAGAAGTTCCTCCTCGGTCGCGGTTTTGCCGTTGAAGGAAATGACCCCCTCCTTGTCGATCCCGATGGTCACCGTGCCCTTGAACTCGTTTTTGCCGGCGGTTTCCACCCTCGGCAAAGTGATGTTCAGGGTCGCAGCCGACTTGAACTGCATCGTCACGAATGCGAAAAAAATCAGCATGACGAGCACGTCAATCAACGGCACGAGGTTCAACTCGGGCCGGCGGCGGCGTTTTTGGTAAAGCCCGCTCATTTCTGCCCGCGGCGGAGAATGCGTTCGAGGAGCACGTCCAGTTGCGCCGCATAATTTTCGACTTTGCGTTGCAGGTAGCCGCTGCCCACGAGCGAGGGAATGGCGATACAGAGACCGATGATCGTCGCCGACAGCGCGAGCGCCACGCCCTTCGTGAAGGCGACGGGATCGGGCAGGCCGGTATCCGGCGAAATTTGCGAAAAGACCTGCAGCAGGCCGGTGACCGTACCCGTCAAACCGATGAGGGGCGCCGCTGCGTAAATCACGTCGAGATAGGGAATTCCCCGTTCCATGCGGTTGATTTCGAGCCGGGCGAAGGCCTTGACCGCGCCTTCCTCGTGGTGGTGTTGCTCGGCGAATTCCACAATGCGCGCCAGCACCGTATGCTTTCCGCCCACGAGCGGGCGGCCCGCGTCCACCGCATCCACCAGGTCCTGCGGCATGACCGCGACCCGGCGCAACGCGAAAGCGCGCTCGCACACGATGAAAACCGCGACGGCCGAACAGATGGCCAAAGGGTAAATCAGGATTCCGGCGCCCTTGAAAACTTCAATCATTGCTAAAGGCATAAGTATGGATGATGGCAGCTATGACGCTCACTGACCATGAAAGGTTCAGAAATTCTTTCGCAAATAGTCACCCACCGGAAACGACCCGACCTTAAGCTGCCAAATAAGGCAGTTTGACCGTCATCGCCTTGGCCGCGGGAAGCCCATCCAACAGTTCGCCGATGGCGTCCCAGCGTCCGTTGACCAGCGCATCACGGGCCGTTTCCCGGAAGTCGGCTTTCACCGTCCGGCCGCCGAAACGCACCTCCTGCCTGGCTACGTCAATGACCACTTCGGTCGCGGGATTCGCTTCGACCGCCGCAGCGATCCTGGCGATATCCTCACGGCTCGCGGTGGCGCACGGGATGCCCAGGGTGGTGCAGTTGCCAAAAAAAATCTCGGCGAAATTTTCCGCAATGATCGCCCGAATGCCGTATTTCTGGATCGCCTGCGGCGCGTGTTCGCGCGAGGAGCCACAGCCAAAATTGGCTCCGGTCAGGAGAATGGTGGCTCCTTTGAAGCGAGGATCGTTCAGCGGATGCGGCTTGTCCGTCCCGTCCGAATTTTTGCGTACGTCGTAGAAGAGAAATTCCCCCAGCCCGTCAAACGTGACGCACTTCATGAAGCGCGCGGGAATGATCCGGTCGGTGTCGATGTCGTTGCCCGGGACGTGAACGCCGCGGCCGGCGATTTGGGTGATTTTTTCGAGAGCCATGATTGAAAAGGTTAATTTTTGACGCTGAACACTTCCCGGGCGTCTGCCACGGCGCCGGTCACGGCGGCCGCCGCCACCATGAGCGGACTCATGAGGAGCGTCCGGCCGGTGGTGCTGCCTTGGCGGCCCTTGAAGTTACGATTGGACGAGCTGGCGCAGAGCTGGTCGCCAATGAGCTTGTCGGGATTCATCGCCAGGCACATCGAGCAGCCCGCATCGCGCCATTCGAAACCGGCGTCGCGGAAAATCTTGTCGATGCCCAGCTCGGCGCAAATCATGCCGACGCCCTGCGATCCGGGAACCGCAATGGCCTTCACCCCTGGAGCGACGTGACGACCTTTGATGAATTTGGCTACTTCCTGGAAATCGCTGAGACGGCCATTCGTGCAGGAGCCGAGAAACGCGACATCGATCTTGGTGCCCTTGATCGGCGCGCCCGGCTTGAGCTTCATGTAGGCCAGCGCTTCCTCGATAGACGCTTTCTCGTCGACCGCCTTGGTGGTGGCCGGATCGGGAATATTTTCGGTGATTGAGATACCCTGCCCCGGATTGATGCCCCAGGTCACGGTCGGCGCGATATCCTCGGCGCGAAGGTTGACGACATCGTCGTACCGGCAGCCGGGCTCGCTCGCGAAGCTCTTCCAGTTGGCCACGGCGGTATCCCAAGCGGCGCCTTTCGGGGAATACGGACGGTCTTTCAGGTACGCAAACGTGGTTTCGTCGGGATTCACGTAACCCACGCGGGCCCCGCCTTCGATGGACATGTTACACACCGTCATGCGTTCCTCCATCGTGAAGCGGTCGAATACCTCGCCGGCATATTCGTAGGCAAAGCCGGTGCCGCCGTTTACGCCCAGGGTGCGGATGATGTGCAGGATGACGTCCTTGGCATATACGCCAGGCCGCAGTTTTCCGGTGACATTGATCCGGCGGACTTTCAGCGCGCCGAGGGCCATCGTTTGCGTGGCGAGAACATCGCGCACCTGGCTGGTGCCGATGCCAAAGGCGATCGCGCCAAAAGCCCCATGCGTGCTCGTGTGCGAATCGCCACAGGCGATCGTCGTGCCGGGCTGCGTGATGCCCTGTTCGGGACCGACGATGTGCACAATGCCTTGCTTGCCGCTCGCACGGTCGAAAAAGGTGATACCGAAGTCGCGGCAATTTTTCCGCAGCTCGTCCATCATGGCCTGCGCCAGGGGATCGCGGTAGGGTTCAACCCGCTCATCGGTCGGGATGATGTGATCCACGGTGGCGAACGTCCGGTGCGGCATCGCGACCTTCAGGCCCAGATCGCGCACCATGCCGAAGGCCTGGGGACTGGTGACTTCGTGGATGAGATGGGTTCCGATCAGCAATTGTGTCTGGCCATTGGCCAGCGTGCGGACGGTGTGGGCATCCCAGACTTTTTGGAAAAGAGATTTTGGCATGGCGGGAAAAGAGAGATTTCGGAATAACAACGGTGACGTCAACGAGCGAGATGACCTGTCCCGAGAACTGTCACCGACCTCAGCTTAACATGGATTTGCCTTGTCGTGGAAATACTTGTTTAGTGGTCAGTGATGCCTCGCGAGTATCAGTTTCCTTTTGAACTCCGCCACCTGATTTACTTCCAGGAAGTCGCGAAGCAGCTGCACTTCCGCAAGGCCGCTGCGACCCTGGCGATCGCGCAACCCGCTTTGAGCCGTCAGATTGCCCAGCTGGAGAAAGCCCTCGGGGCACCGCTGTTTGTCCGCTCCCGCCGGCGGGTCGAACTCACCGCCGCCGGACGCATTTTTTCTGATCGCATTGATCCGATCCTCCGCATGCTCAGCCGCACCGCGGCGGAATTAAAGGCCCTGGCCGAGGGCGAAGCCGGACACGTCCGCATCGCTTTCACTGGACTCGCGATGGCCACCGTCCTGCCGGGGATTCTGCGGGAATTTAACCGGCGCTTCCCAGCCATCCGGCTGGAGTTGAGCGAATCGCCGACTTCGGCTCAGCTTTCGGCGCTCCACGCCGGCGAGTTGGGCTGCGGCTTCTTTCATCCGGACGCCCCCACCCCCGGCCTGCGCACGCGCTTACTCCTCCGCGAACGCAACGGCGTGTTGCTGCCGGCCGATCATCCCCTCGCCCGGAAACCGGTGCTGCGATTGCGCGATTTGTCGGCCACGCCCTGGGTGCTGTTTCCGCGCAAGTACAATGCCGGTTTTTATGACCGGATCCTGGCCGCATTTTCCCGGGCCGGCGTGACTCCGCGGATTGCCGAGGAAGTCTGGCCCCGCGCCAACGGTGTCGGCCTGGTGCGCGCGGGAATCGGCGCGACGTTCATGACTCCTTCCGAGGCGCAATACCTTCCCGCTGAAGTTTCGTTTCGACCGCTGCAGGGCGCGGCGCCGGAAAGCAGGCTGGTCCTTGGCTGGCGCCAGACACCACCGCTCGACGCAGCGATCGCGGCCTTCCTGAACGTCGCGGGCGAAATGGCCGCTGGCGTTTCCGCCTAGGCTTAGCTCCACCGTCGCCGGCGATCCAGCCCTGGCGATCTGTGGATGGCGCTGAACGCAATCAACCACTGCGGCCGGTTCACTTCGTTTTCAACCGCTCGACGAAATTCTTCATCTCCAGATCGAGCTGCTTGTTCGGCTCCACTTTGAGAGTCAGCCGGGCGCGCTCCACCGCGCGCAAGGCCTCGACCGGTTCATTCAATTGCAGGAGGTGCTCGGCGAAAACTACGACGATCTTGTCGTAAAATTCGATCCCGGCGCCCCGGCCGAAACTGTCCAAGGCCGAATTGTACGTGCGGATTTGTTCCAGCACCGGCTGGCTGGTGAAGCTGCGTTGAATGACCTCGGCCGCCTGTTTGATGCTGAGATCGTTGCGATCCGCCTGATACTTTTTCGCCAGCCTCCGGTCTTCGGCATCGGCCAGGCTGGTTTCGCCCCGGGCCCGCAGGCTTTGAGTGAGGCGGCCCATGAACTTTATTTCCAGATCAGGATAACGCCGAAATCCCATCGCCGCTTCGCGGAGCGTCGCCTCCAGGGCCAGCGGTTTGGCGCCTTGGGCCTGCTGCGCGGCCAGGAGCATCTCCCAGGCCACGAGGTTGCGGCGCTCGTAATTAACCGCTTTTCGGGCGCTGGCGACCGCTTCATCCGGCCGGTTCGCCCGCAGCAGCTCTTCGGCGAACAGGGCATGAACCCGCGATTGCCGGTAGCTGGGCAGGGCATGGAAACGATCGGAGATGAACTGGAGCTCGTGATCGGAGAGCGGCCGCCACGTCTGCGGATCGTACGCCAGTCCAGTGATGAAACGTTGTTCGGCATAACGTCCCGCATCGAGCTGCCATTTTTGATGGCCGTCGAGAAAACCGAACCATGCGTGCCTTCCGTCCATTCCCGCCCCACGAAACAACAGGGTCGGCACGCCCCGGGCTTTGCCTGCCTGGGTTGCGAAATACGCCTGGTCGCAGCAGATGCCGCCATCCCGCAGGATGTCGGAGAGCGCATACGTCTTGCCCGGCCAATAGGGAGTCTGGGTTTGCGCGCGATCCAGGCGGTAACGCACCATCGAATAAGTGCGGGCAAATTGGTTGAGGGAATAACTGACCGACCGCTGCGACCATTCCAATTCGGCGAAGGGTGCAGACACATCGACGACGAACTTGAGCTCATCGGCTCCGAGCCGGGTGAGCCGGTGATAAGTCCGGCCCGCTTTATCCTCCCGTACCCACCATTGAAATGCATCCGTCGCCTGCGGCCAGCGTCGCGGCAGGACCGCCGCGTCCACCTGGCCGTGCGGCCAATCCGGCGGCGGCGGAAGATCGTAGACCACAGCGATGGCCAAGGCGAGCGAGGGGTACTCCCTGAACTTGGCGGGATCGGCCCCGTAAAGTTCGTTGAGAATCATGAAAACCTGAGGGACATAGTCGACAGGTGTCAGGAGCGCAAAAAACTCATCCGAAAACGTCGGGTTGCCCAAAAGCCAGTGCTGCAACTCCGGTGTGAGAAAATCGCCCATGGCCCGGTCACGCGTCGCATACCTGGACGGCAGATTGGCATGGCCCACCCGGGCCTCGCGCACCGCCTTGGCCCAAAGCGGGACGAAGTGAGCTTCCGTTTCCGTAAACAAAGCCGACCAACGCGACACATAATACCAGCTCTCGGCGCTGTTCAGTTTATTTTTTTCATAGGCGGCAAACGCCGCCGAGCCCGCCGATTTCGCCACCTCCTCCCACCCTCCCGTGTGGGCGCCGGTTTCCGCCAGGGCCGCCAAGCGGGCGGAAATCGGTTGATTCAGTGCTTCTCCTGCAGGAATGAGCTCAGCCTGCGCGGCCAGAAGCGGCCAGGCCGAAAACAGGATAAGGATCACAGGGACCGGGCAATACTGCATCCCTCTCTCTATCCGATCTCGGTCCCGGGACAAAGCGAAGAATGCCCGGGCGCGCTTCGCCAATTCACCGCTCGAACTTCCCTCCAGGCGAATCCATTCATCGTACTTCGAAATGAAACCCCCGCGCCTTTGTTGAGGGAGCGGGGGGTTCGATGGACGGCGGGTGGCCGTCGTTTTTAGGGCGCGACCCCGGTATCGGCAGTCGGCGTCTTTTGTTTGAAGATCAATTTTTCACCTTCGCGAACCACCAGCACAGGTTCGCCATCCTTGACTTCTCCGCGCAGTATCGCCTCGGCGAGCGGATCTTCGAGGTAGTGCTCGACCGCCCGGCGCAACGGACGTGCGCCGTATTTCTCGTCGTAGCCTTTCTCGATAAGCAAAGTCTTCGCCTCGGGAGCGAACTCCAGGGTAATCTTCCGCTCGACGAGCCGGCTGCAGAACTTCGTGATCTCGAGCTCAACGATCTTGATCAGGTCGTTTTTATCGAGCGGCCGGAAAAAGATGATGTCCGAGATCCGGTTGAGGAACTCAGGTTTGAAAACGCGCTTCGCTTCCTCGAGAACCTTCTCCCGCATCTTTTCGAGATCGTTGAAGGAGGTCGTCGCCGCGGCAAACCCCATGGAGGTCTGGCGCTGCAGGAGAGCCGCGCCGACGTTGCTCGTCATGATGATGATCGTGTTCCGGAAATCGACGGTGCGGCCCAGCGAATCGGTCAGGCGCCCATCTTCCAGAATCTGGAGCAGTAACTGGACGACATCAGGGTGGGCTTTTTCCACTTCGTCGAAGAGAATGACCGCGTAAGGCCGTCGGCGCACCTGTTCGGTGAGCTGGCCGCCTTCTTCATAGCCCACGTAGCCCGGAGGGGAACCGACCAGGCGCGAGACGGAGAACTTCTCCATGTATTCGCTCATGTCGATCTGCATCAGGGCGTCCTGGTTGCCAAACATCTGGCGGGCCAGCTGTTTCGCGGTCTCGGTTTTGCCGACACCGGTGGGACCGACAAACATGAACGAGCCAATCGGACGGCGGGGATCCTTCAGGTCGGCGCGCGAACGGCGCAGCGCGCGGGCGATGGCCCCGGCGGCAAGTTCCTGCCCGATAACATTCTTTTGGATCTCAGCTTCCAAGCTGAGCAATTTCTCACTCTCCTTCTTTTCCATTCGGGAAAGCGGGATGCCGGTCCAGTCAGCCACGACTTGCATCATCAACTCTTCATCGATGTTCACCCGCTTTTCTTCACGGGCTTTTTTCCATTGCTCGTTGATTTGTTCCTGCTTGGTGCGCAGCTGCTTTTCCTTGTCCCGGAATTTGGCAGCTTCCTCGAAATGCTGCTCGCTGATGGCCTTTTCCTTCAGCGCGCACACTTCGTCAATTTCCTTGGTGAGATTTTCCACATCCGGCGGACGGCTGAGCGCGCCGATGCGCGCCCGGGCGCCGGCTTCGTCCATCACATCAATGGCCTTGTCGGGCAGAAAACGCCCGGTGATGTAGCGATCGGAGAGCTTGGCGGCAGCCTCCAGCGACTTGTCGGAGAAAACCGCCTTGTGGTGATCCTCGTACTTCGAACGGATGCCCTTCAAAATCAGGACGGTGTCGTCGACGGATGGAGCCTCGACCTTCACT
>CAMAPG010000051.1 GCA_945859965.1 Opitutus sp. GAS368
AGGGTGCGCGCCAGGGAGAGGGGGAGCTCGGGATAGCGGCGCGCGTACTCCAAGGCGTTGCGATAGGTGAAAAACCGCGCGAACCACCGGCCCAGTTTGCGGTTGGAACCGAATTGCTCCCGCACGATGCGCAGGCGCATGAGATGAACCTGGCGGAGCATCAGGCCCCAAGTGCGTTCGGTCCACTGGCCGGGCCCGATCCGGTAAAAAGCGCCGGTCGCGCGCACCACTTCGATCCGGCCGGCGCAGGCCAGCCGGTACCAGAAATCATAGTCCGCCAGCGGACCGCGTTTGACATCAAATCCGCCGAGCCGCACCGCCAGTTCGCGCGCGACCAGCACGCCGGGGAAGGGAGTCATGGAGCTTTTCAGGAAATAAGGCGGCGGATAGGCCCGAACTGCAGGCGAGCCGGCGGGCGCAGTCCGGGCAGGCTGGTCCGGACCGGAAACCACCTTGGTGCAGACGGCGGCCATGTCATCGCGCAAGTGGGGGAGGACCAGCTCGAGGTACCACGGATACAGTGCGTCATCCTCGTGAAGCACCATCACCCAGCGGCCACGGGCGCGGTGGATGCACTCGTTCCAGTTGCGCACCGCGCCGAGGGGGACCGGGTTGCGCTGGTAGAAAAAACGGTCCGCGGGGAAACGCGCCACCATGGCCGCGGTTTCGGAGAGGCCGCCGTCGTCGCAGACGATGACTTCATAGTCCACCGCGACCGTCTGCCCGGCGATGCTCGCCAACGTTTTCTCCAGCAACTCGGGGCGGTTGAACGCGGGAATGCCAAACGTGATAAGAGGGACGCGGGACGTCATCAGAAAGCGGCAAAGTGCAGGCAGGACGAAACTTTGGGCGAATTCAGCACTCTATGCGGCGATTATGTCGACTATAAGCCCCAAAGTGGACTCAGGATTGGCGGGAGAAAATGAATCCTTCAAACAGATTACGCGCAATCGCTTCGCCTCCGCTGAAGACGGTGCGGGAACGGAAGAAGCCAGCAGCGATGAGCTCCGGCAGGCCTATCTCGATCTGCTGAAGAAGAGCTTGTCCGGCATGCTCAACGAAGGCGGGGGAACCCACTGGGCACCGCGCGGCTGGCGCAAACTCGCGCTCGGGCTCGTGCTGCCCAGGGACGTGTGCACCCAGCGCACGACGCAATGGCAGCAACGGGAGGAAGGCCGCGACTGGCCCTCCGGCGCGCAGACCATGATCGGCTTAAAACGGCTCAATAATCTGCAGACCTGCCTTGAAACGGTGATCCGGGATGGCATTCCCGGCGACGTGATCGCTGAGGTGGCTGGCCAGGTCGGCGACCTGGCCTACACGAGCTTCTTGCGCACCGCTTCCCACACCCGATCCACAGTGAGATTGCGCACACAGTAATTGTGATAGGAATCGCCGGGCATACACCGCAAGGGCGCCACGCACGTCCGGCAGGGAAGCGGCGGCTGCAATACGGTGTGGCCGGTGCCGGATGGCGCGAAGAGTACCGGGTTTTGTGAACCCAGCAGGGCGACCACCGGTGTGCCGACTGCGGCTGCGACGTGCATGGGGCCGCTGTCGTGGCACAGCATCAGGTCGAACTGCGCGGCAAGCGCGGCGAATTGCGGGATGGAGAGCGTCGAGTTGAGCGCGACCAGGTGAGTTTTCGCGTGGCGGCGGATCTCGGCGACCATCGTCTGTTCGCTGGGCCCGGCGACGACGAAGACCTGCGCACCGAGTTCATCTTGGGCGAGGTCGCAGACCCGGGCGAAATTTTCCGCGGGCCACATGCGGAAGGCGCTGCGGCTGCCGGGATGCACCAGGATCCGGCGCGGCCGGCCCGGCTGGGCGGCCCGGGGGCCTCCGAGCAAGCGCTCGACGGTGGCGATGTCCTGGGCGCGGGGAACAAGCCGGACCTCCCGCGTGGCGATGGGGACGCTGGCCGACTGGAGAGCCGCCAGGTAGTAATCGACGATCGAGCGGTGCTCATGGATTTCCGGCGGATGGTAGACATCGGCCGTATACGCGAGGCGCCAGCGGGCGCGGCTGCGCTCGTGCCAGAGCGCGGTGCGCAACGGCGCGCCGGTCATGCGGGTGAGCAGCGCGGTGCGGTCATTGTTATCCAGGTCGAAAACATGGGTGAAGCCCGCGCGCCGCAACCGGGCCAGGAACGCGGGCCAATCCACCAGCCGGCGCGGAAGGACGAAGGTTTCGTCGACGTCAGGGTTGAGCATCAGCACCGGTGCGTACGCGGGCTCGACGACCGCAGCCAGCCGGGCGTTGGGCCAATGGAGGCGCAAATTGCGGAAGACGGGCCCGAGGAGCACAATGTCGCCCAGATAGCGGCGGCGGATGACAAGAATGCGCGGCGGGGGCATGAGGCGCAGAGCAAAAGGGACGGACGTGGGCCGGGTCAATCCGGGGAACGGCGGGGCGGGGACTCCTTTTGTCGGTTATGGCGAGGTTTGCCACGCGAACTGGGGCGGGGCGAACGCTCAACACCCAACGTTCAACGCCCAACGCTCAAATGGGTACGGCAGTGGATAGGATGTCTTGGTACCACCGGTCGTCACTTGAGCGTTGGGCGTTAAGCGTTGAAGGTTGAGCGTTCATTCCGGCGATTCATCAGCCGCGGTCGCCGGGCTTTAATTCCCAGACAAACTGATAGCACGTTCCCCCTGGACGACGCCTCAAGTAGAGGGCCACGTACCAGGGGACGTCGCGATAGGAATTTTTCAGTTCGGTGCGTTTGACGTCAAGGCGTGGATCAAGCCGCCGTGCGATTTTTAGTCCGGCACGTTCGACCATTTGCGCGAGGCTTCGCGCCGTGAAGAAACGCAGGTGGGTATTGTCCATCAAGCCGATTTCCCGGTAGTCGAAACGGCCGTTGAGCAATTCGATTAAAATCCCGTTGTGGCCGATGTTCGGGACGGAAATCCAGATCGAGCCCTCCGGTTTCAGCAGGCTCGCGGCCTGGCCCAGCGTTTTCCAGGGATCACGCAGGTGCTCGAGCACGTCGGCCAGGATTATATAGTCAAATCGCTTGGCTTCGTGGACCAGCGTGTCGTGCCAGAGCGGTTGCTCGAGATCGCCCGGGATCTCGCCAATCAGGCGGGCATCCTGGGCAAAGGTGGTGGCGGCGGCGCCGGCTTCGCCATCGCGTTCGACAATCGTCACGCGGCACTGCAACTGCTCCTTGAGGTATTTGGTCATCCGGCCGTGGGCACAGGCGATTTCCAGGACATCCGTGTCCGGGCGAATATTCCGCAGGATGAGCGAGTTCGAGTTGTCGGTCGCCATGTCCAGGGCGAAATTATACTTGCTCATGGGCGGCAGCGGGACGCGGCGTTCAGACGCGCGAAATCGGGAGCGAATGCATGACATGCTTGCACCAGGCCCGGCGCAGTTTCTGGAAGGGACAAACGAGGCGGTACAGAAACCAGAAGCCGAGATAACACGCGCGTCCGAGCTTGTGCATCAGGAGCTCAGTGACCGGCCGTACCTCGTGAAGTTTTTTGTCCTTCTGCAGGCGAAAGGTCGACATGAAGAGCCATTTTCTTTCCCGGAAGGAAAGAGGCTGGTCCGGTGGCAGGTAATGATCGAGATAGCGATCGAACAGTAGGTGATATTCCCGCTGTCCCACCTGCAAAGCGCAGTTGGCCGCGGTTTGCTGCAGGGCATGGCGGCGGAACTGGCAGAGCGGTTCCTTGGTATAGACCAGATCGCCAGTTTCCAGGAGATGGCACCACATTTCCAAGTCCACCACCTGGCGTAAGCGCGGGTCGAATCCCCGGCTCGTCCGGCTGGCGCGAAGCAAGACGACGGACGGTTCACCCACCAAATTCACGGTCTGGAGCAGGCACCGCCGCCCCACGTCGTACCCCCGCTGCAGACCTTCCGCGCCGAGATCGTCCCAGAGGTCGAAAATGGCCGAGTGTTCGTCGATCAGGTGACGCGCGCAGACCGCAAGGCTCGCGCTCTCGTGGGCGTCGAGCATGGCCACCATCTTACCCAAGGTCTGTGGCTGGCTCAGCCGGTCGTCGCCAAAAAGGAATTTGATGTACTCGCCCCGAGCCTGTTGCAGGCACCAGTTCCAATTTGCCACCATGCCAAGATTGACCGGCTGGATTTGCACCCGGATGCGCGGGTCGGTGGTGGCGTAACGCTGGAGCAATTCCGCCGAGCCGTCGTTCGAACCGTCATCGCTGATAATCAGTTCGAAATCGGTAATATCCTGGCTGAGCACCGACTCAATCGCCTCCGGCAGATAGCGGGCGTAGTTATAGGTCGGAATGAGGACACTGACCTTGGGCCGGGAACTCATGAACGCGCGAGGAGAAGAGGGGCAAATGAGCCCAACGTCACTTCTATTCCATCACTCATTTGGCAGGTAGCATCAGACGGACTGAGGCTGGAATTGTGCCACCAGTGTCCAGGGGTGGCAACATGTGGCCGGCCGGTTCGACTCAATGACCCGCCCGCTGGCGGTCGTAGAGCGACTTATACAGCGGATTGGCGCCGTAAAGCTGCTCATGCGAGCCACTGGCGGCGATCTCGCCCTTGTCGAAGACCAGGATCAGCGAGGCATCGCGGATGGTGCTGAACCGGTGCGCGATGATGAGCACGGTCTTGCCGACGACGAGTTTCTTGAGCGCGGCCTGGATGGCGGCCTCGCTGTCGCTGTCGAGCGCGCTGGTCGCTTCGTCGAGGATCAGGATCGGCGCGTTGCGGAGAAAAGCGCGGGCCAGGGCGACGCGTTGTTTTTGCCCGCCGGAAAGCAGCACGCCGCGCTCCCCGACCTGGGTGTCGTAACCCTTCGGCAAACTGACGATGAAATCGTGGGCGTAGGCATCGCGCGCGGCCTGCTCGACCTCGGCGCGAGTCGCATCCATGCGGCCGAGCAGCAGGTTGTTGTAGATCGTGTCGTTAAAGAGCACGGGATCCTGCGAAACGAGGGCGACGTTGCGGCGCAGATCCGCCAGGCGCATGGCGCGCACGGCGATCCCGTCGATCGTCAGGCGCCCGGTGATGGCCTCGTAAAACCGCGGGACGAGGTTGGCGAAGGTCGATTTGCCGGCACCGCTGGGGCCGACCAGCGCGCAGACCGTGCCGGCGGAGATTTTCGTCGAAATGGAATGGAGCACCGGCTCGTTGGCCTTGTAGGCAAAGGTTACGCCTTCAAAGGCCAAGTCGCCGCGTAACCGGCCGACGGACACGGGGACAGCCGGATCGGCGATGGTGACGGGCTCGTTCAGCACAAACTCCAGGCGGTCCAGCGCAGCCAGGCCGCGCTTCATTTCATTGTTCAGGCCGCCCATCTTCTTGATCGGCTCGTAGCAAACGTAGAGCGCAGTAATGATGGCGAGAAAGGTCTCGAGCTGGACCCCGCGATAGTAGGCGAAAACGAGGGTGAGGGCGATGCCGAGGGACGAAACCATTTCGATCGCCGGCGTGAGGGCCTGGGCGTATTTCGCGATTTTCATCTGCGACGTGATGAGCCCGCGGCAGGCCAGGGCGAACCGGCTGCTCTCGCGCTCCTCCAGGCCAAAGGCCCGGACTTCGCGGGCCGCGGAAAGATTTTCGGAAAACTGGCCGGTGATATTGCCGAGCTGGGCCTGCATCTGCGACGCGCGTTTCAGCACTTTCCGTCCGACGTAGCGGACGGGAAACACGGTCAGCGGCACGGAGGCGAGGGCAAGGAGGACGACGAAGGTGCCTTGCTGCGTGAACGCCTGGTAGATCAAAAAACCCAGCGCGCCGAGCAGCTGCACCGGTTGTTTGACCCCATCGTTGGCAATGAGCGTGAGAGTGAATTGCAGCTGGGCGGTGTCGGCCAGGCCGCGCGAAAGGAGATCACCACTCGCTTTGTTTTGCAGGAAGGAAAGGGGAAGGACCTGGAGCTTGCGAAAATAGTCGAGGCGGAGCGCTTCCAGGATGCGGACGCCGGCCAGCTGAGTGTAGTAGCTGTTGCCGTAACTGCTGAATCCGCGAAGCAGAAAAGCGATGGGAATGGCGCTGGCGATCAGGATGACCGTGGAAAGGGCAAGGCTGCCGCTGGCGTTAAAGATCGCGGGGAAAACATACTTGATGAGCGATGGCACCGCGATGCCGCTGGTGGCGCCGAAAATGATCGCGTAGAAGATGGCCGCGCTGATGGGGCCGCGCACGGCCTTGAAATATTTGAGATAGGGACGGAGGCGGCGCATCACGGATGGAACGATTAGAAGCCGCGGGGGATGGGGCTTTCCATCTCAATCTTTGGATGCTCGCACATCCAGGGCGTCGCGCAGCCCATCGCCGAGAAAGTTCAGCGAGAACAGCGTTAGCGAAAACACGCCGCCGGGGAAGACCAGCAGCCACCAGAATTCCTCCATCTTCTCGGCACCGTCCTTGATCAGCGTGCCCCAGGAGCTCATCGGCGCGTCCACACCGAGGCCGAGAAAGCTCAGGAAGGATTCGAGCAGCATGACGGCGGGAATGGTGAGCGTGGTGTAGACGACCACGGGACCGAGGATATTAGGGATCATGTGGCGGAAGATGATCCGCCGCCGGCCGTACCCGAGGGCGCGGGCGGCCTCGATGTATTCCATGCGCTTGATCGAGAGAATCTGGCCGCGCACGATGCGCGCCATCGTCAGCCACTCGACCGCGCCGATCGCGCCGAACAACAGCAGGATTTTGCCCACGCCTTGCAGGTTGGAGAGGAGCGCAAACCGCGACAGCCACGCGTCGACCGCCTGCATGGGCTCCTTCAGGAACACCATCATCAGGATGACGAAAACCGTGAAGGGCAGCGCATACATGATGTCGACGATGCGCATCATGACGGAGTCCAGCTTGCCGCCAAAAAATCCGGCAACCGCGCCATACGTCACGCCGATGACCAGGGCGACGAGCGACGCGACCAGCCCGACCATGAGCGAAATGCGCCCGCCGTACAGCAGGCGCGCGAGCAGGTCGCGGCCGAGCGTGTCGGTGCCCAGCCAGTGCTGGGGGCCCGGCGGGGTGGCGCCGAGATCGAGGTTTTGATTCTGGTACGACAGGTGAAAAATCAGCGGGCCCAGCACGCAGGCCAGGGCGAGCACCAGCAGCACCACGCCGCCGAGGACGGCGAGGTGGTTCTTTCGCAACCGCGACCACGCATCGCGCCAGAGCGACGTGCCCCGTTCGAGCGGTTCGGGGAGCACCGCGGCGGAAGACGAGGAGGTCGGGGCAATCATCTTATTCGAATTTCAACTTCGGATTCAGCCACACCTGCGCGACGTCGACGGCGAAGTTCAGCGCGATGATCAGCGCGGCGTAGAGGATGACGGTGCCGAGGACGAGGGTGTAGTCGCGATTGAAGGCGCTGTTCACGAACTCACGGCCCAGGCCGGGCACTTGGAAAATGGTTTCGATTACGAACGAGCCGGTCAGGATGCCCGCGATGGCGGGTCCGAGAAACGACACCACCGGCAGCAATCCGCCGCGCAGGGCATGGCGCCAGATCACGCGGAACCCGCTCGCGCCCTTGGCGCGGGCGGTGCGGACGTAGTCCTGGCTCAAGACCTCGAGCATCCCGCCGCGCGTGAGCCGGGCGATGTACGCGGCATAGACGCAGCCGAGCGTGAGTGAGGGCAGCACGCGATCCAAGGGGCCGTACCAGCCGGAAGCATTGAACCAGCCCAGGTGAATCGCGAAAAACAGCACCAGCAATGGGCCGAGTACGAAAGTCGGCACGCAGATGCCGAGCATGGCGACGGAGGAGCAGACGTAGTCGATCCACGAATTCCGCTTCACCGCGGCGAACACCCCGAGCGGCAGGCCGATGCCGAGGGCGACGATCAGCGAGAGCAGGCCGAGCTCGAGGGACACCGGGAGCTTGTCGGCAATGATCTCATTGACCGTGCGATTGGGATACTTGAACGACGGGCCCAAATCGCCGCGCAGCACGTCCCCCAGATAGTGGGTGTACTGTCGCCAGAGCGGCTGATCGAGATGGTAGGTTTTCTCGAGATTGCGCAGCACCTCGGGCGTCACGGCCTTCTCCGCCGTGAACGGTCCGCCCGGCACGAAGCGGATCATGAAAAACGTCGCGGTGAGGATGATGAGAAGGACCGGGATCGTCTCGAGGAGACGGCGGACGATGAAGCGGATCACGGGAAAATTAAGACGGAAGAATCAGGCTGGCAGAAGGAAAAAGCGGAACGAGGTGGAGCGGCTTGACCTCAAGACGCTGTTTGGGGTCAACGCGCTCCACCTTAATTCTCCAGGTAAATATACTTGTAGGGATGGTGATCGAGGGGGGTGGGATAAAAGCCCTTCACCTTCTGGTTCACCGCACGAGGACGCGTATAATAGTAGATGGGAATGGCGGGAAGCTCATCGACGAGAATGGCATCCATCTTTTGATAGATTCCAAAGCGCTCCTGTTCGGTGCGTGCGGCCAGGGCCTGCTTCAGCAGCGAATCGAATTCGGGATTGGCCCAGTTGGTGTTGTTGTTGCCGGAATCGCTCGGCCAGATTTCCAGGAAGGCGTGCGGGTCGACGTAGTCGGCGCCCCAGCTGTAACGGGCCATGCTAAAATTTTTGGTGTGAACCATATCGAGGAAAACTTTCCACTCCTGATTCACTAGACGGATTTCCACCCCGAGATTTTTGCGCCACATGGCCTGCACGGCTTCGGCGATGGCCCGATGATTTTCCGATGTGTTGTAAAGCAGCTCGATCACCGGGCAATTTTTACCGTCGGGATATCCCGCCTCGGCGAGTAGGCGTTTGGCTTCGGCAAGAGTTCCGCTGAGATGGGCCGCGGGAGAATAGCCGGCAATGCCGCCGAAGTTCAGGGCATAGGCGGGACGCTGGCCGCCGCGCGTAACATTTTTCACCAAGCTTTCCCGATCAATGGCGAGGGCCAAGGCCCGCCGCACGCGTTTGTCATTCAAAGGAGGACGCGTGACGTTAAAGGTGTAGAAATAAATGGTGAGCAGCTCGTTCGTTTGTAACGAAGCCGGATACTCCTTGCGATAGGTGTCGATCTTGCCCTGTGGAAGTTCCAAGGTGATGTCCAGCTGGCCGGTGCGAAACATCTTTTCCTCGGTCGATTGGTGATCGATCGGATGGAAATGGATTTCATCCAATTTGACGGCGGATGCGTCCCAATAGTTCGGATTACGCACGACGACAATTCGCTGCCCCGGCCGCCATTCCTTGAGGATAAAAGGGCCGCTGGAGACGATGTTTTCAGGTCGGGTCCAAGGCGTGCTTTTCCGCGTCAACGCGCCATGGCGCGCCAAAACCTTCACCGGCACCGGTGTCCAGGCACAGTGGCTGGCAATGATTTTGAGCAGGTAGGGAGTGGAGTGCTTCAGGGTGACTTGAAGCGTATAAGGCCCGAGCGCCTTGACGCCCACGGTGGCGAAGTCGGTGGTCTTCCCATCGTAGAATTCGCGTGCACCCTGGATGTAATCGTAAAGCATGTACGCGTATTCCGCCGCGAATGAAGGGGTGAGCATGCGTTGATAGGAGCCGAGATAATCGTCCACGGTGATGGGATCGCCATTGGACCAGCGGGCATTTTCGCGGAGATGAAAAGTGTAGACGGTGCCATCGGCGGAAATATCCCACGATTTTGCCAGTCCGGGAACGGGATGAAGATCCTTGGGATCCTCGGATGCGAGGCCTTCAAAAAGGGCTCCGGCAACCTTAATATCAGGCTCACCGGTGATGGCTTGGGGATCGATGTCCTGCGGTTCGGCACCATTGCCCAAGTTCAGGACCTGACGCGCCGTCTGGGGGGCGGTTTTACCGTGGGAGGAAGGAGTGGCGGCGTTTTTTTTGCCGCAGCCGGCGAGCACGAGTGTAGCGAGTGCGAGGGTAAACACGCGTTTGAGCATGAATCCACTGAACACGCCGTCCGCTCTGCCGCAAGAGCGGGAAGCGGACGGGCAAACCGCGGGATTGCCCCGCGCCCTATTTGACCATCCGCCGGAAGATCTGCGGTGGGCTCATGCGCTTGATCAGGTGCGTGATTTCGCCGGCGGCGCTGCGCTGGAAGGAATAGATTTCCGGACGGTCGAGGAGGAAGAATTCGTGGTCGTTCAGGGCGAAGATCTCCGCGCGCGGCTGGCCGACGGGTTTCATGAAGAAACGCTCCCCGCGCCGGAAGAAGGTGATGGTGGTCGATTCGCGTTCGTAGCGCCCGACAAAGGCATCGAAGAGCATCGGCGCGAGCGGCACGGCGGTTTTTTCGACGACCTGGTAGTCGGGCCACGCATATTCGTGCGCGAGCGCCCGGAGGATTTCGTCGGTGAGGGCGACGCCGTTGTCGGAGTTCGTCATCACCACCACGCCTCGGCCGGTGCGCGGATAGACGGCGAGCAGGCTGCGAAAGCCCGCGCTGGCGCCGCCCTGGCTGAACGAGAAGGCGTCGCCTTCGCCATGGAGATTGAAACCGAGGCTCCACTTTTCGTTGGGCTCCTGGCCGCTCAACATGACTTTGGCGGTGGCGGGGGACACCAGGCCGCCGGTCCCGTCCTGGTACGAACGGAGCAGGACGAGTCCGAAGCGCGCCAGATCGCCGGGGGTGCTCCACAGACCGGAGGCGGCCATCTCGGGATAAACATGGGAGCCTCCGGCAATCGGCTGGCTTTGCTCGTCATGGCCCGAGGCGGCCGGTGAGGCTAGTGTGACGGGCAGCGGCTGCGCAAACGTGCTCGCGGTCATGCCCGCGGGCAGCAGGACGCGATCATGCATCCATTCGAGAAAGCCGCGGCCGGAGACATCGACGAGCAATTGCTGTAGCACGGCATAACCGCCGTCGGAGTACCGCCATTTCGTGCCCGGTTTGAAATCGATCCGGACGGGCTCAGAATTGGCGGGCGGAACGCCATCGAGGATTTGCCCCAGCGTTGGGAGCGGCGCACCGGACGCGTAACCCTCGAATCCTTGCACGGTGAGTCCGGCGGTGTGGCTGAGCAACTTGCGCAGCGTGACGGGTTCGTTCCCGGCGACCTCCGCGGTGGGTATTTTCCAGGTGACGAGCTTGGCATTCACGTCGCCGTCGAGCGACAGCTGTCCGGATTCGACCAGCTGCAGTGCGGCGGTGGCGGCGACCGATTTGCTGATCGAGGCAGCCTGGAAAAGGGTGTCCGGGGTCACCGGAGTGTTTTCCCCGGCGCGCATGACGCCGTAGCTGCGGGTCCATTCGATCGCGCCGTGGTTGATCACGGCGATGCTGACGCCCGGCACGCGATGGAAAGCCATGCGCGCGCTCAACGTCCAGGGCTCGTTCTTCGCGCCGGTGAGCTGCGCGGCGGGGAGCAGGCCGTTTTCCACGCGGGCAATGCGGGCGGCGAGGGCCGCGTCCGATTCAGGTTGGGGCGTCGCGGCCGGAAGCGGCAGCGCCAGTAAAATTGCCAGCGCGGAGACCGTTCGGAATCGCAAGGGGGGGCGACTATTTCTCATCGAGGTAAAGATCTTGGTAGTGCCGGCTCCACAGCTCGTCTTCCTGCCAGCCGCGGACGGACGTCCGCATGAGCCAGTTTTTGGCGTTGAAATAAAGCGGCGCCACCGGTGCAGCGTCGATAAACCGCTGCTCCGCCTGCACGAGCAGAGCGGTCTGCTGGTTGAGATCGTCGGCGGCGACCGCGCGCGCGATCAGGGCGTCGTAAGCGGCGTCGGACCAGTGCGGGTGGTTGCCCGATGCGCCGGTGACGAATTCCGCGAGCACCTGCAAGGCATCGGCGACATCGGGGATCTCCGTGACGAACGCGATTTCGTACTGGCCCGCGCGCAACGCGGCGATGTGCACCTTGGCTTCGCGTTTGGCGAGGGTCACGACGATGCCGAGTTCTTTCTTCCACATCGCCTGCACGGCCTCGAGCACGGGAGTATTTGCCCAGCCGACCAGCTCAAGGTGGGGAAAGCCGCGTCCTTCCGGAAAACCCGCGGCGGCGAGCAGGCGGCGCGCTTCGTCGGCGTCATATTTCAGGGTCCAGGCTGTCGGCGCCCCGGGTTTTTCATTGCCGCGCAGGGTGCGCGGCACAAAGCGAAATGCCGCTTCCTGTCCGCCCTGCAGCACCTTGGTGACAATCTTCTCGCGATCGATCGCGAGCGCGAGGGCGCGCCGCACGCGGACGTCGTTCAGTGGCGGATGTTGCGTGTTGAAGGTCAGGTAACGGGTTTCGGCCAGCGGCGCCGAGTGCAACTCCGCCGGGCGTTCGCGGGCGTAGGCTTCCAGGCGGTTGATCGCGACGGCCATGGTGACATCGACCTGCCCGGCCCGGTAGGCGCGTTCCTCGGTGTCGCGGTTGTCGAAGGCGAGGAAGTGGATTTCATCGAGGTGCACATGGGCCGCGCTCGGATAGCGGGGATTGCGGCGAACGACGATGCGTTGATTGGGGCGCCATTCCACGAGGGTGAAAGGACCGTTGCCGACAAAATTTTCCGGACGGGTCCACTTGATTCCATGCCGAGCCACGACCCGCGGATTCGTCGGAATCCACGGCCCGCTGGCGACGTAGGCGAGGAAACTTGGAGTGGGCCGCTCGAGGGTGACGACCAAGGTGTGTGAATCGACTGCGCGAAAACCCACCGCGGAGAAATCGGTTTCCGTGCCGGAGACGAATGCCCGGGCTTTTTTCACCGCATAGAAGAGCGAGGCCTTGGGCGCGGCGGTGGCCGGGGTCAGGAGGCGTTGGTACGAGGCGACAAAATCGGCGGCGGTGACGGGCTCGCCATTTGACCAGGAGCGATCGGTCCGCAGGTGAAAGGTATAAACGAGTCCGTCGGCCGACACCTCCCAGCGTTCGGCCGCGGCGGCGCGCGGAGTGCCGTCGGGAGCGGAGGTGATCAGACCTTCGCTCAACGCGCGAATGATGAAAAATTCATCGGGAAGTGCGGCCTTCGCCGGATCGAGATCGGCGGGTTCGTTGATCTGGCTGAGGCGGACAATGCGCGGGCCAGGGGCCACCGCGTTCTTGGATGACTCTTGTTTTGTGCAACCGCTGATCGTCAGCAGGGCCAGGAAAAGCAGCGCTACAGTCCGGAAGATTTTATTTCTCCAGCCAGACATGTTTGTAGGGGTGATGATCGAGCAAAGTGGGGGACCAGCCTTTTACCGAGGGCTTGATCAGGAAAACGTGGGTGTAATGATGAAGGGGAATCAGGGGCGCGGCGTCGAGTAGCAGTGCCTCGGCTTTTTGCATCAGCGCAAAGCGGGTTTCTGGGGCGGCAGTCAGCGCGGCTTCGCGCAGCAACGAATCGTAACCCGGATGGGTCCAGCCGGTGTAGTTATTGCCGCTGTCGCTGGTCCAGATCCCAAGAAACGATTGGGGATCGACGTAATCGCCGATCCAGACCGAGCGCAGGATTTGGAAATTGCCCGTGCGCCGGGCTTCCAGGGTGCTTTTCCATTCCTGGTTCACCAGCCGGACGTCGACGTTCAATTCGCGGCGCCACATTTCCTGCACGGCCTCGGCAATGAGACGATGATTCTCGGACGAATTGAAGAGCAGCTCGAAGCTCGGAAGCCCCTTGCCGCCCGGATAACCGGCGTCCACCAGCAACCGGCGCGCCTCGTCGGGCGAGTAGCTCGATTTGGCGTCGAACGTATAGCCCGCCGTGTGCGGCGGCGTGAAACCGTAGGCGGGCGTCTGGCCACCCTGGAGGATCTTTTCCACGATGGCCACCCGGTCGATGGCGAACGAAAGAGCGCGACGGACGCGCGGCTCGTTCAGGAAAGGCCGGGTGATGTTGAGGCGGTAGAAATAGGTGCCCAGCAACGGATCGATGCGCAGGAGCGAGGGAAAGGTGCGCCGGTAGGATTCCACTTTTCCGGCCGGCAAGGCCTCGGTGAGGTGCAGCTGGCCGGTGCGAAAGGCGCGTTCCTCTGCGTCGATACTGTCGATGGTATAAAAATGAATGCCCTGCAGCCGGACCTTCGCGGCGTCCCAGTAGACGGGCGATTTCTCCACGACGATTTTCTGGCCGCGCCGCCATTCCTTGAGCGTAAACGGACCATTGCCGATCAGGCGCCCGGGACGGGCCCAGGGATTGCCGCGCTCATTGGCGGGGCCGAATTTTTCGATCGTCGCGAGGTGAACGGGAAACCACGCAGCCTGGTTGAGGAGGGTCAGGAAATAAGGCGTCGGCTGCTCGAGCGTGATCCGCAGCGTGCGGGCATCGGGTGCCGCGAAGCCCACCTGGTTGAAATCGGTGAGCTGCCCCTTGTGAAAGGCCTCGGCGCGTTGGACGACGTAGAAAGCCGGGGCGTTTTCCGCGCCCAGCTTCGGGCTCAGGATGCGGCGAAAGGAAGCGATGAAGTCCTGGGAAGTCAGCGCCTCGCCGTTCGACCAGCGGGCGCTGGCGCGCAGGTAAAAGGTGTACGTCAGACCGTCGGGGGAAACATCCCAGCGTTCCGCTACACCTGGCACGGGATGCAGATCGACGGGATCTTCCGCGACCAGTCCTTCGAAGAGGGCGGAGAGCACATTGTAATCGCCGGCGGGAACGGCGAGTTGGGGATCCAGATCGGCGAGGTCCGGTCCGATGCCGCGATGCAGGATCTGGTCGCGGTCACCCGATTGCACCGAGGTTTCCCGTTTGGCACAGCCGGAGGCGAACAGCGCCAACAAGCAGCAGAGCCAGGGAATTATGCCCGACATGGGTTGCGACTGTGGGCGGGGTGCCCTCACCCCGCATGAAACGCTTTGCGGGGTGAGGGCACCCCGCCCACATG
>CAMAPG010000052.1 GCA_945859965.1 Opitutus sp. GAS368
GACGCGGGTTGATAGCGGGTGTCGCTCGAGAAGCGGAGGCGGTCGGACTGGTTGTCCAGCGAGCCGTGGATGAGATCCATGCGGAAGGTGAGGAAATCGCCGACGCGGTAGCGTTCGGACGTCAGCCAGCGGGTGCCGAATTTTTCCGGCAGGGTGTCGGGCCGCTGGGAGAGCCAGCCGGGAAACGATCCGTTGCCATCCTTTGCGACGGCCTGCACCTGCTTGGGCTTGTTCTCGCAGTACGTGTCCACGTCCTTGTTCAAATAGCCGGCGATGCGTTCGCGCTGCAGGTGGGATTTTTCCAGCAGAATGAGACCGCCGACTTCGAGCGGGACGTCCATGTACGGAATCCAGCAGGTCATCAGTTGCGCCGAGCCACGCCCCATGTAAACCCAGTCGCAGTGGCTGGGGGTACCATGGCCGCGTCCCATTAGGCGCGTCCAGATGTGGTCGAAGTGCCGGATGGGTTCGCCGAAGAAGGCGGCGTAGAAATCGCAGATCTCCGGGCCGAACACCACGCGTTGGATTTCCGGATTGGCTGCGGCCAGGCCGAAGCGGAAGGCATCGATCTTGATCTTGCCCGAGTCGCGTTTGGGGTCGTGGGTCGGTGCGGAGGCCGCCGCGGCGTCGCGCACCGCGGGTACGAGAATGCCCTCCATGGGATCCGTCCCGGCCTGCAACACGCCCGCTGTGGCGAGCGATTGGAAAACGGCGCGGCGTCCGGCGAGGATCAGTGCGGGGTCGAAAAAATCGCGGATATAAAGATAGCCGTCCTCGGCCAGGCGGGATCGCTGGGCCACGGGATCGTCGAGCACATCGTTACTCTCGCGCAGAAAACCGAACCGGTCAGGGCCCAGGTCGAGCTCCCGTCCGAGGGCGCTGAGCTGGGGCAGGGTCGCGGTGATCATGGGCTCCATCCTAGCGCAAGGGGCTCATCTTGGGAATGGACGCGCGGCGCGTTGGCATGTATTTTCCGGGCATGGCGCCCAGACCCGAGATTGCCGGCATGATCCCTTTTCCCGCGCTCAACACGGCGCTGGGCAGGATTAACTTTGGCGGCCGGCTGCGCAAGGCGGACGTGCCGGCCTTCACCGGCTTCCGGCGGCTCGGCATGTACGCGGTGGTGGTGTTGCTCAAAGGGGGTGGGCGCTACCGGGATGAACGCGGTGCGAATTTCCGGCTCGCGGCGGGGGACCTGATCGTGGTTTTCCCCGAACTGGGGCACCACTACGGCCCTGAGCCGGGGGACGAATGGGAGGAAATTTTCCTCTGTTTTGAAGGCGCGGCATTCGATGCCTGGCGGGCGGATGGACTCGATCCGGCTCATCCCGTCTGGCCGGTGCTCACGCCCGGGCGCTGGGAGAAACAGCTGGAGGCGCTGCTCCGCCATCCGCCGGCGACGCGGGGCGAGGCCTGCACGGCGCTGGGTGCGTTGCACCGCCTGATCGCGGAGTGGCTGGCGTTGCGGCCGTGGACGGATGTTCCGCGTTGGCTGGATGCGTCGCGCCACGCGCTGGCGGCCTCGGCCGATGGACCAGCGATTGCCGAGGTCGCGCGCGCAGCCGGGCTCGGGCTGGATGGATTTCGCCGGGCCTTTCGCCAGGCCACCGGCGAAACGCCAGCGGGATTCCGCCGGCGGCAACGTCTGGCGCAGGCGGCGCAGCTGTTGCGCCGGCCCGAACTCACCTTGCAGCAGATCGCCGAGCTTCTCGGCTTCTGCGATGCCTTCCACCTCTCGAAAGCCTTCAAGCAACACCACGGCAAAAGTCCGCAGGCTTACCGAGCGACGCCAGTGCGGAAACGGTGAGAGGTTTGCTGGTCGAGGCAAAAGGGGCAGGTCATCGCGGCCTCGTGTCCCAAGGCGGTTTCGACTTTCACCCATTAAGTGAAAGTCGAAACTACCCCTGTCTGCTTTCTCTTGGCGTCGTTCCAGCAGTCCGGACACGGCCCCATCGTCATTTTGTTCACCGTGGCCGATAACTGACTTTTACTTAATAGGTAAAAGTCAAACCGCCCACCGAGACACGATTCTCGAACAGCAAAGACTAGCGCGGCACGGGCGATGGCTTGAAGCCGGTGGGCTGGTCCGGCGTTTCCCAGCCGTTCGCGGCCCGCACGTTGAAGCTGCGCCGGTAGAGCTTGTCGCCGCACAGGGCGTAGAGGGTGTCGAAGGCTGCGCCGCCGAAGCAGAGATCGCTCACCTGGCGATTGGGAGTAACAAGGATGGCGCTGACGAGGGAGGCCTCGGCGGCGACCTAGATGCCGAGACCGGTGGCGACGTAAAGGCGTCCGGCGCGATCGGCCCGCAATCCCATTTCGAGCGGAGGCTCATCCTCGTCGGCCCGATGCAGCTGGATGAACCGCTGCCCGTGCTCGAGGGCTCCGTCGGCCCGGACTACATACCGGTAAATCCAAGGCGCCTGGCGATCCGCCACAAAGAGCAGGTTTTGCGCGGGCGACAGGGCGAGCCCGCTGACGCCGCGCGGGGCGGCGGCATCGACGAGCTGCTTGGTACCGTCCGGCTTGACCAGCCAGAGCTCACTTTTTTTCCCGCCCACATTCGGAACGGAACACGCAACATAGATATTGCCATTGTTCGCGACCGTGAGCGTGTTGCCCGCGAGGCCGGTTGCGACGACGCTCGAACGCCCCTCCGGAGTATAGGCCAGCACATTGCCCGACTCGGTGGAAACTGTGTACAGACGCCCGTCGGGACCGAAGCAAAGATCGTTGGCCGATTTCAAATCGTCGGAAAAAACCGTCACTTTGCCGTCGAGCCCCGCGCGATAAATCCGGTTCGCCCCCGCATCGCCGAAGAACACCTCGCCGCGGGCATTGGCGGCCGCGCCCCGGACGCTCTCGTAGCGGCCGTCGACTGGCTGCCAGCCTTCGCCCTCGCGCGCCATGAGCCGCAGCGGGACGTTTTGGTTTTCACCATTCCGGATCGGCCGCGGCCAGTCCTTCCACAGCCAGCGCATCGCGTCGGGAAAGACCGCGGTGGCGTGCTTGGCCGTATGGCCGCCGTCGCCCCACGCGTGGTTCACTTCGTAACCGGCGAAACGCAGCGATTCTTCCACGGCCTGGTTCGCCATCCACCAGTTGCCGGCGAACACCCCGGTGTCGTGCGAGCCATCCTGCAGGAAAATCCGCAACGGCTTCGGTTCGAATTTGCGGATGAGGATCGGGAAGACCTCACTGGAAGTCAGGTTGAAGCCGCAGACCGACGTGAACACGCGGGCAAACGCGTCCGGCCGCTCCCACGCGGCGGTGAACGCACCGACCGCGCCCGCGCTGGAACCGGCGATGGCCCGGTCGTTGGGGTCCGCGGAAAACCGGATCGGACGCCCGTCGGGAGTCTGGCGCGCGGCCACGGCGGGAAGGATTTCCTCGACCAGGAACCGGGCGTACCGGTCGTTCATGCCGCTGTATTCGGTGACGCGGTTCTTCTGGGCCAGCGTGATTTTTGGCGCCATTTCGATCGAGGAAGGAAGATTCGTGACCCTTGCATCGGTCGTGCCCCGTGGAGTGACGAGGGCGGCGTAGCGTTCGGCCGGAATCGCGGACGCGACCGGTGCGGAGATCACGCCAGGGGCCACGAACACGCCGATTGTCACGGGCATTTCGCCCTTCGCGATGAGATTATCGAACACCACCGTCGTATTCCATAGCACGCCGTCCTGGCACACGAAAAGACACGCGGGCTTGTCGGGCGTGTATTGCGCGGGGATATAGACCCAGCAGGTGCGGGTCGTGCCGGGGAATATCTTCGATTCGGCGAAGGTGAAGCTGAACAGTTTTCCCGCCGGCACGCCCGGCTGGACCTGGGAATCCGGCCCGGGCACATACTCATCGTTGGCCTGCAATGATCCGATGACCGTGGTGAGCAGGAGGAGACTCGCGACGAAGGAGTGACGGAGGGATTTCATGGGTTGGGAAGAATCGGGGGGCTATCGGGGTGACTCCCTTTGCCTGTCATCGCGAGGTTCGCGACCTGTCCTCCAAAGCCCATTGGGCGGCGGAGGAAGCGACCCGTGGCGATCCAGCTGGATTGCTTTGTCGCCTTCGGCTCCTCGCAATGACAAACAGAGGCACGCCCACGCTATCAGGGTATGAGAATTTTTCCGGGGACGCTGCTGAACTCGCCGCTGCCGGGTTGGAACGGATATTTACGTTTAATCTCGTCGGTGAGAATAATGCCGAGGCCGGGGCGGTCGGGCGGATAAGCGTAGCCGTCCTTCATGATGAAGCTGCCGTCGATGACGTCGGAATGCAGACCTCCGTAATTGGGCGCGATCTCGAGGATGCAGGTGTTGCCCGCGGCGAAGCCGACGTGGATGTTTTGCATGAACGAACCGCCGGCGCCCCAGGAATGCGTGGCGATCTTGCGGCCGCGCTCGGCCATCATGTTCGCGACCACCATGAATTCGTTCAGCCCGCCGGTGAAGGACGCATCCGGCTGGCCGATGTCGAAGGAATCCTGTTCGGCAAACACGCGCCATTCATAGGCTGCGGTCAGGCACTCGCCGCCGGCGATCGGGGTCGTGGTCGCGCGGCAAAGTTCGGCGTAGCCCCAGGGGTCGGTGTAGTGCAGGGGCTCCTCGAAGAAAAACAGGTTGTAAGGCTCGACCGCCTTCGCCGCCGCAATGGCGACGTCCACGGTCCACGTGTGCGTGTGATTGTTGCCCATGTGGCCATCGAGCATCAGGTGTACGTCCGGGCCGACATGCCGGCGCATGAAGGCGACCTTGTCGCCCTCGAAATCGGCGGCCTCGGCGGCGGTTTTCGGCATGTAGTGGGCGCGGTCCGGGGTGCGGCAGCCGGTGCCGACTTTGAGTCCGCGAAAACCGAGCGACAGGTAGTAGTCGATTTTTTTCGCGAGGATGTCCTTGGGGTAAAGGCTGCCGCCGCCCGTGGCGTAACACGGCAGGCGCTGGTGTTTGCAGCCGCCCAGCAACGTGTACACCGGCTGGCCCAGCAACTTGCCCTTCAAATCCCACAGCGCGGCCTCGATACCGTTCAGCACGATCACACCCAGGCCGACACGGCACCAAAAATTCCCGCAGTGGTACATCCGCCGCCAGAGTTCGGGAATGTCGTCGACGGTCTGGCCGATCAGGATGGGTTTGAAAAACTCGACGACGCTCGGGACGACCTCGGGGCAGAAGTAGCCCCCGTACGTTTCGCCGATGCCGATCAGGCCCTCGTCGGTCAGGATCTCGATAAACGCCGCGCTGCGGCGCGTGCGACCGACCTGCACATAGGGATCGTTGGTGGAAGGGCCGGTGAGGAGGACGGTGCGGACATCAATGATTTTCATGGGGGGATTTTTTGCGGACGAAGGGGTGGTTTTAAAATGTAGCGGCGGTCTATGACCGCCGGATCCGGAATCGGCGGTCATCCTCCTTCGCCAGGCCTATGGAGGACAAGTAGACCGCCGCTACAGTAAACTAACCTTCTACTCGTGGAGACCCGAAGGCTTAGTTCTTCACCAAGTCAGCGAGGTAGATCGCGGTGAACGGTTTTCCGTCCGCGCCTTTTTCGTGCGTGGAATACCACGAGACCAGGCCGCGGCCGTCCTTGTATTCCACGAAGCCGGGGTAGGAATTGTCGCCGTCGCTGGGGAGTTCGGCAAAAGGCTTCAGCTGGGTGCCCTCGAGCCAGAGCAAGGTCGTGCGTGGGCCCTGGGGAGTGACCCGGCGCCCGCCGACGAGCAGATGACCGCCCCATTTGGCGAGGACCGGTCCGCCGATGAAGCCGTCGAGGGTCTCGCGGGTCCATTTTTGGTAAGGCGGCTTGGAGTGCCCCAAGACGGAGGAGGTCATGGTGGCGCGGCTGACGCTGATCAATTCACCGTTCGGCTCGAAGAGGAAGCTGGTCTCATTGCCCTGGGTTTCCTGGAAAAAGGAGCGGAAGCGCCAGCGCAGGCCGTCGTCGCTCTCAAGCAACGCCGCCTGCATGGTGTCGCGGCCGGCCTTGGAGCCGGGAGCGGGGCTGGGTGCTTCCCAATTCTGCCAACGGCGGGCGACCAGGTAGGCTTTTCCGCCGTGGGCAGCTGCGCGCCAGATATAGTGGCCGTACGTGCCCTCGAGGGCTTTGGGCTCCGCCCATTTCGCGCCATCCGTGGTCCACGTGGCATAACCCAGATGGGCGTTCCATTCGGTGGTGCGGATGTTTTCTTTGCCCACATAGGCGGTGCCGGAGTAGACGAAGAGCTTGTCGCCGAAGATCAGGAAATGCGGGTCGCGCGTGTCGCGACCCGGCACCGAGAACTGGTTCACCTGCTGCCAGGTCTTCGCATCCTCGCTGGACAGGATGATGACCGAAGCCTTCTGGGAAACCTGATGGCCCTCGGGGCAGCTCCGGAACGCCAGCCAGAATTTTCCCTTCCAACGGATCAGGTCGGTGAAGGCGTTGTGTTCACCGTTGTGAAAAACGCGGCGGATATTCTCGACACGCACCGTGGGCGGGGTGGCGGCGGAGGCGGAGGCCAGGCCTCCAAAGGCCGCGAGAGAGCAGGCGAGGGACAGGAACAGGCTGCGGGCGGTGCGACGGACTGACGGGATTAGGGGGGATTTCATGGGGCTGGGGGTTTCCGGCGCCGACCACGGCACCGTGAGGGGACCCACACCCTAAAGACAGCCGACGCTCCGGGTCTATTCTTCTTTCACCGGCAACCGGATGGGCCGCGAAGAACCGTCTCGATCCGAGATATAGAAAAAATGCCCGGATCTCAGCCCATCCGGCTCTTGCCCAGTTTGGGCGGCGGAATTTTTCCGCCGGCCCACCAGGCGAGGGCGACCAGGATCCAGACCAGGGCGCTGACCGCGAGGATCGCCGCGATGCCGCAGCCGAAAAGGATTTCGAGGGTATTCATAGCGAGGGCTGGGTCGCGGTTATTTGGCCGGCACCGGGGTCCAGGGAGCCGGGACGACCATGTAGCCCTCGGGTGTCTTGCGGAAGATCGTGCCGTCGCTGTCGAAGAACTCGACTTCCTGGTACCACACGGGCGTCGCGTCGGCTGGCAGAGTCTTCGTCACTGCACCCACCGGGGCAGGCTGCCAGACCAGGCCCTCGGAGGTCTTCACGAAGAATTGGCCGTCGCGAAAAAGATATTCCCGGTCGCCGAGCCAGATCGACTGGTAGGCGGGCGGCTGGGGAGCTGGCGGGGGAGTCGACACCGCGGGGGTGTTGACCACCGTGACCGGAGGCGGAGGGTCGATGACCACATATCCGCTCGGGGCTTCCTGATAGTACACGTCGGCATAACGATAATAGACCCGACCGCTCACGATGACCCGCGCATAGCCGAACGGCAGGGTGTGGATCACCGCCCCACGCGGTGCCCGGACGACCACGTAACCGCCACGGCTGGGCCGATAAAATACCCCGCGGTGGTACTCATACGCGTCCCGGCCCACCCGCACCTGCACATGGTCGCGCGGAAGCGTCACCTGGACGCCCACCCGCACATCGGCGGACGCATTAGCCGCACCGAACGAGAGCGCGGCCGCAGCGGCGCAGAAAAGCCAAGCCCTGAGGCTGAGTGTCGTCATGGGAGGAGAATTTTTGTGACTGAATTACTTTCACCAAGTTCCGCAGATCCGCGGTGCCTTCCGGTCCGCGCAAAGACTATGACGGCAAACCACCCATGCCGGTTTCACTCATTTGGAGAAACCGGCGATGTAGGGAGGGTCATTGACCCGACCTTTTTGAGCCTCGGATGTAGCGGCGGTCTATGAGCGTCTATTGCCGAACCGGCGGTCATGGACCGCCTCTACAACACTTCGCTTTGCTACTTGGTGTTCAAAGTCTGCCCGCGCGCCCAATCCGGCTGGAGCTTGATGAATTCCCGGGCGTAGCGCTGGCCGAATTCATACTGCGCCGCGGCGGAAAAATGCAGCTGGTCGCCCATGTGTTCCAGGCCCATTGCCGCCACGAAGCCGATTTTATTTTCAGTCGAGGCGAGGGAGGCAAGCTGCCGGTTCACTTCCTTGGCAAAGGGGCCGTACTGCCCGGTGGGCAACATCCGGTCCGAGACAAAGTCACCCAATCCTCCGACCACCACGGGCACCGATTCGGCGTGGAGTTCGCCGCGCAAGGCCCGGATGAAAACCGTCCAGCGCTTCGCGTAGGTTGAAGCGTTCTCCTCCTTGCCGGAGTCCGCTTCGCCCTGATGCCAAAGGATGCCACACAGTTCTCCGTCGGCCAGCGCCTGCTTCGTGCGGGCGACGGCATTGGTGAAGAGCTCGCCGCCCGGCACCCATTTCTCGAGGCGGGTGCCGCCGAAGGCGCAGGGAATCAACCCGATTTCCCATTCGGGATGAGCGAGGCGCAATTCCCGGGCGAAACTGCGGCCCAGGCCGACCCCGGCTATTTCCGGCTTGTCCCAATGCAGCGGATCCACCGCCGGGATCCAGTTTCCATTGCGATCAAAACTCCACACTCCCGGGATCGGTTTGGTGTCTTCCGGGCCGACCTTTCCGCGGCCGGCCATGTTCGACTGGCCCACCAGCAGGAATAATTTCAACGGCTTTTTCGGCGAGGGCGCCGCCGAGACGGCAAACGCTGACACGGGCAGGAGAATCGCGAGCAGTTGGAAGAGAATGGAGGCGAGCGTGAGTTTCATCGGCACGGGGAGTTAGGGGGTAGGGACTGGGACTGTGATTCCGTTTTGGGCGAGAAACACGGTGGTGCGTTCCATCGCATCGTTGAAGAGTTCTGCGGTGCGCATCACGTAGCTGTGCGCGCCGATCGGATGACTCACGAATTCGCAGCGGTTGCCGGCGCGCGTCATCGCTTCCGCAAACGCCTTGGCGCCCTCAAAGGGCACGAGCGGGTCCTTCATCCCGTGAAACACGATGGTGGGCGGCAATCCCGGCCGCACCTGGTGCAAGGGCGAGAGGTCCTTCCAGCGGTCGCCGAGCGGCTCGTGATTGGGCCCGGGGTAGGACGTGTCGAGCACACCGGAATAAAGCGCCAGTGCATCCGGCCGGCACGAAACGGTCGTGTCTTCACCGGGTTCATCGAAGCTGTCGCACATCGCGGTGGCGGCGGCGAGGTGTCCGCCGGCCGAGCGCCCGGCCACCACGATGCGATTCGGGTCGATGCCCAGTTCCGTCGCGTGGCTGCGGACATAACGAACGGCCGAACGCGCGTCCTTCACGGCATCAAAGACCGTCGTTCCCTCCTTCGGCTTGTGCAGCCGGTAGTCGAGGCTCATGCCCACCCAGCCACGCTCCGCAAAATAGGCCGGGACGACATACGTGCCCTGGCGGGGATTGCCGGCGGTCCAGCCTCCGCCGTGAATCATCAGCAGACACGCCTGCCGGTCGGAGGCCTGGTGTCCCTTGGGCTCGAAAATGTGCAGCTCCAGCTTTCGGTCGCCGACGATTTTATAGACCACCTTGCGGGTGGGCTCGACTTCATTGGAACGGCGCGTGGCGAAGTCGGGCGGTGTGACCGGCTTCGGCGCAGCCGCCGGAGCATCGGCACCGCTGAGCGGCGCGCCGAACGCGAGGCAACCGAGGCAGAGCAAGGAGAACCAATGACTCCGGGAACGGGCCGGGGGGGTGCGTTTCATGATGGGGGTAACGCTGGAGTCTAGGGATAAAATTTCCCCGGAGGAAATGGGAAACTCAGGAAATCGATCCGCCGGCGTTTTGCTGGGTGCCCCAAGGCCGTTGCGAAATTCACCTATTAAGTGAAATTCGATCCAACCCCCTGCCTGTCATCTCTTGGTGCCGTTTCCAGCAGTCCAGGCACGGGTTCAGCGCCATTTTTCGCCGTGGCGGATAACCGACTTTCACTTAATAGGTGAAAGTCAAAACCGCCCGCCGAGACACGTTTCTCGAACCGCGCCGCGCGCCGGACTTCAGTATTTCCGCGCGATCCCGAAGGTGGGACCGATGGCGTTCAGGCCTGGGTTCACCTTGTCCATGCCGCGATTCGAAATGTGCTGGAAATAAACCCCGAACGTCAGCCACCAGTCGCTCGCCGTGCGGAAACGCGCCCCTGCCTGCAGCATCCAGTTCAAATTGAAGTCCTGGCCCTGGCCGCCGGGGATTTCGTAGCCCCGGCTGTCCAGCACGCCGAATCCGCCGCCGCCGCCGAAAAATCCGGAGAATCGTTGCGAACGGCTGCGCCACTCCAGTTCGCCCGACGCTGTGACCCCGGTATAAAAATGTTCGGGTCCGCGGACGATCGGTTCAAGGAGGAGACTGAGGCGGGTGCGGTACACCAGCGTGCCGCCGTGCCACGGGCGCTCGCTGATCGGCGGAATCTTGAGGGAGATAATCTGCGGCAGCAGCGTGTAGGCCAGCGGGGTGCCGCCGCCCATTTTCCAGAGCACGCCGCTCGTGAAATCGATTTCCCAGCGCGAGGCGGGGGGCGGCATCGTGGCCACCGCAGCCCGTCCGGTCCATCCGCTGATCGCGGCGAGAATCGCCATCGTCGCCCAGCGCAAGGTTCGTGACATGGCTCCCACTACGGCGCCGTCGCCGGGCAACGCCATCTTCTTCCACCGTTTCATCGGCGTGGAAACCACCGCGCTGGGAACTCCAAGCTCCGGAATTTTTGGCCACGAAAGATCACAAAGAACACAGAGATCGATCCTGGAATTCACATGGATCGGTCTCTGTGTTCTTTGTGATCTTTCGTGGCCAAACCGGTTTGGAAATCATGGGTCGATAAATCGAAGAGAATGTGGGCCGGGGGTTTTGGTCGCGAAATCCGGAGATTCGCGCGACATCTTTTGACGGTCCCGCCCGATCGCCGAGGGCCAATCGCTTTCCCCAACCCCTAACCCCCATGTTGCCAAGCCGATTTCCTGATGCACTTCACCGCCGCTTTTCTCGGCTCGCTGGATTGCTGAGCCTGGTCGCCGGGCTGGCCTGGCCTTTGGCCGGGTCAGCCGCGGTTGCGGACCCCTCCTTGTTCGATGAAACGGCGGTGCGAACCCTGTTCGCATTCGACCAAGTCTCGATTCCGTTTTCGCAGAATCTAAAAATCGAAATGCGCCAGCCGAAGAAAATGCCAGGCAATCCGGTCATGACGCGCGGCGCGCCCGGCACGCCTGATTCCTGGGCGGTGCAGTTCTACGGCTCGATTTTGCGGGAGCAGGGGAAATTCCGCATGTGGTATGTGGCGAAGGGCGACGATAGCCTCGAAAAGGCGCGGCCCTCCTCGGCTTCGTGGCACGTGGCGTATGCCGAGAGCACGGATGGCGTCCACTGGACCAAGCCGGACTTGGGCCTGGTTGAATTCCGGGGCAGCCGGAAGAACAACCTGGTGTTCATGGATCCCGCGTCCCTCGGAGTCTTGAATGTGAAAGTCATCTCCGATCCGGAAGAACCCGATCCGGCCCGGCGCTACAAGATGGCCGCCCATGTCTTCTTCATGAACCAAAACGTCAAACTCGGGAGCTTGGCGACATTTGTCAGTGCGGATGGCCTGCGGTGGACGATGGTAACCAAGGCGGAACCGGTGGAGGGAAACCTGGTGAAGGCCGATCTCCTCCTGCCCCCGGTCCACTTTGAGCCCGCGGGTGGGCTCTACCGCTGGGAAGGGATGTACTACATTTCCGGGCAGAATGCCTATTCGGGTTCCCGGCCTTATCATGGTCGGGTTGCCCGCGGTTATTTTTCCCCCGATTTCGTCCGCTGGGCCCCGGCGAACGCGATCAATTTTGTCCGCCCGGCCCAACACACGCTGCTCGGCCCGGGTCGGAGCCGCGATGGGGAGCAAACGCACGAGGGAATCGCGGTGTGGAATCGCGGCAATGTGCTGCTTGGCATCTCCGGCCGGTGGCACGGCGCGATGGAGTGGAAAGGCGTGACCATCGACCTCGGTTTTGTGCTGAGCAACGATGGAGTCTCCTTTCGCGAACCGGCCCACGAGTGGACCTTCCTACCGCGAGGCGAGGACGGCGCCTGGGATCAGGGCGGCCTGTTGCAAGGACAGGGGTTCGAAAATATCGGGGACCAGACCTACATTTACTACGGGGCGTGGGATCCGCGCATCTGGGAAGAGGCGCCTGCGCGGGGAGGCGTGGGCATCGCCACCCTGCCGCGGGATCGCTTTGGAGACCTGAGGGTGGATGAACGCAACAAAGGCAGCGGCCCCTACGAAATGCCGGTGCTCGCGAGTGAATTCATCACCGCGGCGATTCCGGCGAAGGCCGGCCTGAGCCAGCAACTCTTCCTCAACGCCGATGGACTCGGCGCGGAGGCTGGGCTCAAAATCGAACTCCTGGGCGCGGAAGGCCAGCCGCTGCCGGAATTCTCCGGAAAAAACGCGGCGATGGTGCGCCAGAGTGGTTTCCAGACGCCGATCCTTTGGAAAGGGCAGGCCGCGTTGATAGGATTGCCCGAACGTTTCCGGATCAAGGTGAGCTATGAAGGTGAGCGAAAGACCGAAATCCGGGTGAGTGCGCTCTACGTGCGGAACGGGTGAAGGTCCGAAGGCGGAAAAGACGCCCGATCGTTGCCCAGCGCAGGACTTGTAGCCCGGCTCACTCAGGAGCCGGTCGCTGGGCCATGCCACTTTCGCCATTATCGGGGCGCGAGTCGGTTCTGCATGGGTAACGGCCCGATGGAGTGCGTTGCCGTCGACTGCTATCGTCACCGCATGAACCTACTCCTCCTCATCATTGTTCTCCTTCTCCTGTTCGGCGGCGGAGGATTTTATATCGGAGGTCCCGCTTACGGTGGCGGCGGACTCGGCCTGGTTTTGTTGATCTGCCTCATCATCTTTTTGATGGGTGGCTTTGGCTCAAGAAAGCCCTGATTCGCCCTCCTTCGCTCGTTGAGCTACGAGGGCACGGCCTACTTTCCGCTGTCGCGCGGGCCGGAGAAACCGGGGCCGCCGGCGGCGACGTAGCCCTGGCTGATGCCGGATTTTTCGGGAGAAACCCAGAAGGCGTAGAGGCTGCCGTCGGTCAGATGGAAACGGAAGCGCACGGGCTTTGACGCCAGCGCGGCCAGATCCTTGGGACCAAACAAGCCGGTTTTCCAGCGGACTTCCTGGCGGGTGGAATCGGTTTGGATCGGAAGACAGTTTTCACGGGTGAACGGGCCAATGGGATTTCCCTGCTCGTCGAGCACCTCGACCTGCACCGTGCCTTTGGGGCAGTTCACGTTCACGAACAAATAGCGCCCGGTGAAGCGGACGGGCCGGGTGGTGAGCACCCCGGGCTCGCCGGCGGCATCCATGGACGCGAAGCCATCGCGGCGCAGCGTGGCCAGGCCCGTGGACGAAAACCCGGGGCGCAAGGCGAGGTCCCGGGTTTGCCGTCCGCTGGCGTAGATATAGAGTTGGTCGCCGACGACCAGGAAGCAGCCGCCGACCGACTGGACGTTCGAATAATTCCAAGCCTTCGGATCTTCGCTGACGCCGATAAGCGGCTGGCGGTAGGGGCGGTCCCAATAAAAACCATCGCGGGAGAAACCCACGCAGACTTCGTTGATCTTCTGTCGGCCGGGCTGGTTTTTCGGGACGCCCCGCCAGACGGAAAAAAGGCCGATCATCAGGCTTTCGTACGCCACCGCATCGACGTTGTAGAGCTCCGTGGGCGTGCCGATGTCGGGGCGCTCATAGTCCAGGCGATCGGCGCCGACCCACAGCGCGGCGGAGGTCAGGTCCCGGACAAACGGGCCATCGACGGTGCGGGGAGTTTTTGCCGGATAGGGCCAGGACTGGACGGCCTCCTCCAGGGTGGTCCCTTCTGCATAGCGCCGCATGCGACCGATGCGGGTGAAATCCGCGACTCCCAGATTGACGCGGGTGTCCTTGGTGAATTCGGGCGCGGCTGTTTCCTTTTCGCTCACATGCAGGCTGCGCAGGCCGAAGACCCATTTTTTCCGGAAGGGATTATAGAAAAGCGTGGAACGGTCCTCGGCTGCCCCCGCCTTGGCCGCCGGTTCGGACCAATGAATCCCATCGGAGGAATAATGGATGACGTGCCGGTTGGTGGCGTCATCCCGCCGGTGAAAGACATAGCGGCGCGCCGGATCGGCCGTTTCCTCATCGAGCCAGACGGTTCCGCTGTTGCGGGTTTGATCGAGGACAATGTTGGTGCCGGGAACGACATCGAGGACGGGCTTGATCCAGTGGATGCCGTCGGACGAGGTCGCATAGCCGGTGGCGTTGGCATAATCGGAGCCGCCGACATACCACATTTTGAACAGACGGTCCCGGGGGTCGAACCAAACGCCGTCACTGAAAGGGATGGCTTGGGCCGGGTTGGTGGGCTTGACCTTCTTTTCCTGTTCCCACGGGCGGTCCGGGATGAGCACCGGGCTCGCGGGGTGGATCATGGCGGAATAAAACCGGCGCTTGAGCGAGGTGGTTTCGATCAGGAAATCGTCGACGAAAAGCTGGCGCCCCACGTCGATGGGAACGACCGCCGGGCGGTGGGCCAGATACGGGACCGGCATCGGCTCGCGCGAGAAATGGGTGATTTTCGGCGGCCAGGGCTCGGGCAGGGTGATGCCATTATACAGGGTTTCGGCCGGACAAAGTAGCGGTGTCAGGCAAAACAGTGCGAATCGAGATAGCGGGACGGATTTGAGGAGGGATCGCATCTTCATGGGGGGGGG
>CAMAPG010000053.1 GCA_945859965.1 Opitutus sp. GAS368
GGGATGAGCGATTCCCTCGCCGACGCGAGGAACTGATTCCGGCTTAGGTGGTCTACGACCAAAACTAGAGGATGTGCCCGTCGCCTTTCCGGCCCGGGCCCGGTCCATTCAGCTGCAAAAATAAATAACCTTCAACCGTACTTCCCATGAAAAATCGTCACGATACATCCACGACGGAGGCGCCCGAGCTCCTCCTTGAAAATCTTCGCAAACTGGTGACCGAGGCCGAAAAACTGATCGGTGAAGGCGGTGACAATGCGGAGGAAGCGCTTGGCGGTGTCCGCGCCCGTTTCGAGCAGGCCAAGGCCAGGATGGAGGACATCTACGGTGTGGCCCGCAAGAAAGTCGTCAGCGGCGCCCGCCAGGCCGATGATGCGATCCGCTCCCATCCGTACGAGTCCCTGGCCATCGCCTTGGGCGTCGGCGTCCTGTTGGGCGCGTTGATCAAGCGCCGCGAGTAATCGGGTTCCGCTCCATGGAAACTCCGGCCCCCTCTTCGCGCGGGTTTTTCGCCTCATTGCAAGGTCTGGGGAGTGGACTGATCGCCACCCTGCATGATCGGGTCGAGCTTTTCTCGCTCGAACTGCACGAGGAGAAATTCCGGCTGATCCAGATTTTCATTTGGATCAGCTCCGCGATTTTTTTCGGTATGCTGACGATTGCCTTTGGCAGCGCCGCGCTGGTTTACCAATTCCCGGAGGAATCCAGGGGGAAGGCATTGTTGGGCCTGACCTTCTTCTTTGCCTTAACGGTGGTCGGGCTGATCCTGGGCTTTCGCCATTATCTGAAGCGTCAGCCGAAGCCGTTTTCCGGAACCCTCAACGAATTGAAGGAGGACGTGCGTGTATCCTCGGGCGGAATTGATTGAATTGAAGGCGTGTAAAACCGCCCTCCAGCGGCGCATCCTGGTGCGCCGGTGGGAAGTTGCACTCGATGTCTACCAAGTGGCGCGGCCGCTGCGGTTCGTGGATAAAATCTATGGGCAATGGCGCCGGATTTCGCCGTTCGCCAAACTGGCGGCAGTGCCGATCAGCTTGTGGTTGAAGCAAAAGTTTTTTCGCCCCCGCAAGATGTCCGGATTGATCCTGCGCTGGCTGCCCACGCTGGTCGGCGCGTTCCTGAAAACGTCCGGGCGCTGAATGTCGCCGGGCGGCGGGAGTTCCTACGTCTTTTTGGCAATGATCTGCGGGGCGGTTTCCATCTGCCCGCGGGTGACGCCGAGCTGATTCAACAGTTTTAGCTCGCGCCACAGTTCGCTGCCGGAAATTTCCCCGCGCAGCAGCTGCTGGTAGTTGCGGATCGTGCGGGCGACCTCTTCGGGCCCTTCGTTGACAAACTCGACCCGGAAATTGCGCGCCCCAAGCTCGAGCAGCCGACCGACATATTCCGCGCCGGTTTGGGCGCGATTATTGAAGACGGTGTTGCGGCAACCGGCATCGGCCTTGAGCGGCAGTTCGGCGCCGACCCGGTCGCGGAGTGTGACTTGGTGCGAATCGCAGGGGCGGCCGCAATCGCGATAGTCCTTTCCAGTCGAGAGGAAGCTGCAGAACACGCAGTGCTCCATGTGAAACATCGGCATGTGCTGATGGATCGTGAGATCGAGCGAAGCCCCCGGCGTTTTTTGCAGCAGCGCCTCGAGTTGGGCGACATTGAGATCGTAGCTGGCGGTCACGCGTTCCAGCCCAAACTGGCGAAGAAAGTAATCCGCCGTCCAGGGGTTGGCGACGTTCAGGGAGAAATCGCCGCGTTTGCGGTCGGCGGCGAAAAAAGCGAGGTGGTCGTAGTTGCGCACGAGATAGCCGTCCGCGTCGCACGAGCGCACTTGTTTCAAGATCCATTCCTCGCCCGGTTTGAAAATCCGGGGCGGGGCGACCCAGATGCTGGAATTTACCGGCGGAGTCCTGGCGGTTTCCGACTGACGCTGCCGGAAACGGACGACGGCGTCGCGATAGTGTTTCGGGTTTTCAAATTCACAATAGAGGGTGCGGGCGCCTGCATCCCAGGCGGCGTCGAGTTGCGCGAGCGCCCGGATGACCGCGATGATTTCCGATTCCGTCGTCGCGTCGCTCGCCCGCTTTTCCACCGCGAGGCCGGCGGCCGGGAAGGGGCGGACAATTTCTTCCTTCGTCAACGTCCAGCGCTTGGGCTGCACCCTCAGCCGGTCCAGTTCAACCGTCAGCTCCCGGCGCAAACGGTTGAGTTCGCTCAACGGCAGAATGACCTCGCCGACGAGGTGGGACGTGAGGCGCTCCAAGACAAAGGGAGTGCCACCGAGCCGGCCGAGCTGCTCACTCAGGCGGTCGGGCGAGAGCGGCAGTTTCTCGGCTGGGTTGAGCGGCATCGCGGATGTGACCTGCACCACATGGCCCTGGCCGTCATTCGCGATGACCGTGAGCGGCGCTCCGGCCCGGCCATGCACTTCGAGGGTGATCGGACGCTGAAAACGAATCTTCTCCCCCTCGAAGGTCGACCGCACCTCGCGATCGAGGGCGGGATCGTTGGTCTTCCAGATGCGCTGGCCGACCCGGACGCGCCGCCAATCGATATCGCCATGACCGAAACGAAGGGTGACCTCGCTTTCACGGTTGGGTGACTCGACCTGATAAACCCGGCCACCTTCCTCGCGTTCATCGGGTTTTCCGGCATCGAACACCACGCCGTCGCCCGGTTTGAGCGGGGCATTTAATTTCAACGCCACGCTTTCCCCGGACACGCGGGTGATCTCGCCGAGAAAAACCCCGCGCTTGGTGCCAAAACGCGCATGGACGAGCCTTTGATTGTCGATGCCGCGAAACCAGCCGGTGGACAGGCCGCGGGAAAAACTCATTTCGAGTTCATAACGGGCATTGGCGGGAGCGGCGGTGGCGGATGTTCCCATCACCTTATCCAGGGCCTGCCGATAGACCCGGGTGATACTGGCGACGTATTCGGGCGATTTGAGCCGGCCTTCGATTTTGAGCGAAGCGATTCCGGCGCGCATCAGCTCTGGGAGCACGTCGAGACCTGACAGGTCCTGCGGGCTGAGGAGATAACGTTTGTCGCCCAGCGGAACCTGCTGGCCGTCCGAGATGAGATCGTAAGGGAGACGGCAGGCCTGGGCGCATTCCCCGCGATTGGCGGAGCGCCCGCCGAGTGATTCGCTGGTCAGGCACTGGCCCGAATAAGCGACGCACAGCGCGCCATGGACGAAAACTTCCAGGGGAAGCGGCTGGCGAATGGCTCCGCCGGCCTGGCCCGCCGGTGCCGAAGCATCTTCCGCGCGGATCTTGGCGATTTCGGCGATCGAGTTTTCACGGGCGAGTACAACCAGCTGGGCGCCGAGGTCGCGAGCGAACTGCACTCCTGCAGCGCTGGTAATCGTCATCTGCGTGGAGCAATGAATCGGGAAATCCGGTGAGAGAGAGCGGATCAGCCGGCAGATGCCGACATCCTGTACTATGGCGGCATCGACGCCGGCGGCGATGATCGTGCGCAGATAGTCTTCGGCATCGGCCAGTTCGTTGGCGAACACCAGGGTATTGAATGTGACGTAACCCCGTAGGCCCCTCCGATGCAGGAAGGCCATCAAAGCCGGCAGGTCCGATTGCGTAAAATTCTTGGCGCGCATGCGCGCGTTGAACCGTTCGAGTCCGAAATAAACCGCATCCGCTCCATTTTCGACCGCGGCCCGCACGCAGTCCCAGTCGCCGGCGGGGGCCAGCAATTCCGGCCGGGTCAGGGAACCCGCAGACGGTGGCACGGCAATGGTGGCGGCATTCGACATTGCTCAAGCGCTATGCGTTACGCATCGTGCAGCAACTGCATTCACCGCTGCTCGCTGCTCCAGGGAACTTCAAGTGTCACCGCGCGTCTAGCTTTACGTATGAAAATCCTGTCCATCCTCCTGCTCTCCGCATCTTTCACCGGATTAGTTGCCGCTGAAATTCACACCAGTCCGCAGGCGGCTTACGCCCAAGCGGTGAAGAGCTATGTCGATGGCGCGACCCAGGAAATTAATGCCATTCGCAATGCGGCGGATGCCGAAGTCAAAGCGGCCCCAGAGTCCCAGAAGAAAAACTACGAGGCGGTTTACAAAAAGCTGGATCGTTGCGATCGATTGATTGCGGATCTCAAGGCCGCTGGCCCCAGCACGTTCGACAAGGTCAAGCTGGAGTTTGAAAAAACCCGCGCGGAAACGAACAAGGCGCTCGCCAGCGCGCGCACGAGCTGACCGCCGGTTGGGTTCAGCCGATCGCTTCGACGTTGGGTTCCGCTTTAGGGACGATCGTGGAGGATTCCGGTTCCGTCTCGCGCAAGCGCCGGGCCAGGATCACGGCGGCGATCACCAACAACGCGGAGACCACGCCTACTTGTCCATAACCTACGAGCCGGCCTTGGCGGTCGCTGCTGACCATTAAACTGGCTCCGGAGGTGGCCAGCGCGGCGGCCAGTTGCTGGACCGCGGAATGCACGCTCATAAAGCCTCCGCGAAGCCGGCCTTCGACGCTGGCCGTCACCATGGCCATGGAAGGCACCATGCGGCCGGAAGTAAGCACCATGTATAGAGTGGTTGAGAACAATACGATCCCGATTGGAACGGGGCCGAGGCGGCTGACCAAAAGCGTCGGGATGATCGACAGCAGCCCGATCAGTGTGAACATCCGCAACCGCCCGTGGCGGTCGGTCAGTTGCCCGAAAAGATGCGAAGTGAGAAAAGTCGTCGCTCCGCCACAGACATAAATCCAAGGCAGGCTGGATTCCGGCAGGCCGGCATTGCTTACCATCGATGGACTTAAAAAAGGATAGATCAGCGATCCCGAGGCGGTCAGCACGGCAATGAGCGTAAACGCGCGATGGTGGTTGGGATGGGTGAGGATTGCGCGCATCCGGGCCCAGGCCGCATGAGCGTTGGCGTGCACGTGGGCGGGCAGCTTGGGCAGGATCCGATGGGCCGAGACCAGGATCACCATGCTGACCGCTGCCAGGAGGAAAAAGGGCGCGTGCCAGCCCAGCCAGCTGGCGAGAGTCAGGCCAACCGGGATGCCGAGAATGGAGGCCATCGAGAACGACGTCATGATGACTCCCATGGCGCGTCCGCGCCGGGCCAAGGGGATGACGTCGCCCACGATTGCGTAGACCACCGAACCGGCGACTCCGCCAAAACCGCCCGCGACCATGCGGGCGAGCAGCAACATGGAGTAGTTGGGGGCAAGAGCGCAGCACAGCGTGCCGATCGCGAATCCGCCATAGAGTGTCAGCAAAGCCCGTTTGCGATCGAAACGATCCATGAAAAACCCCGCGGCCAAGGCGAAGGCCCCGGCGCTGAAGGAATAGGACGAGACGAGAAATCCGAATTGAGTGGGACTGATGCTGAAGGCCCGCATGAATTGCGGCCCGAGCGGAATCATGATCATGAAATCCATGATGTGGGTGAACTGGATCGCGGCCAAAGTGACCAGGAGTGCGCGTTCACGGATCAGCGAGGGGGTGATTTTATTCGCGGCAGCGGACATGGAGGGGCAAGAAATTTCCCGGTTTTTGGGAAAGCGCAACTTTAGGCCATTTTTGCAGCCATTTCGCGCAAGAGGGCGAGAAACTGCTCGGCTCCACGGCTCTGATAACGTTGCAGATGCCGGATGACCGCCAGTTCCCGCGTGGGGGTACCGCTGGCCAGCTCGATATAAACGAGGGAGCCCGCATCGTCAGGCGATTGCGCCACCCGCGGCAGAATCGAAATTCCCAAGCCTTGCGCGACGAAGGCCTTGACCGTTGTCACTTGCGCACAGCGATAGCCGATGCGCGGCTCAAAATGATGGTCGCCACAAAAGTTTTGGACCTGGGCGGCCAGGGAACTGGAGATGCCCAGCATGACGAACGTTTCCCCTTCGAGGTCCGGCACGGTGACGCGCGGGCTGCTGGCGAGGGGATGTTGTTTTCCGACCACCAACAGGAGAGGTTCGGTCAGCAGCGGCTCGATGGAAATCCGGGCATCTTTCATCGGCAGGGCCCCGATGGCGAAATCCAGATCGCCATCCACCACCGCTCGTACGAGATGGCTCCGGAAGTCTTCACGGACGTGCACTTCCAGATTGGGATGCCGTTCACGACATTGGGCGAGAAGCGGAGGAAGCAAGTAGGGAGCGACCGTGGGAATCGCGCCGACCGTGATCCGGCGGCCCAAAGCAGGGCTGTCGGAGAGCTCTTTGGTGGCGTTATCGACCTCAAAAAGGATCCGTCGGGCTCGTTCAATGAACGTTGATCCAGCTTCGGTCAAAACGGCCTTCCGGCCCAACCGATGGAACAGTTTGTGGCCCACTTCGCGTTCCAGATTTATTATCTGCTGACTGAGAGACGGTTGAGTTATATTGGATTTTGCCGCAGCCCGGGTGAAATTTCCGGTATCCGCGACAGCGAGGACGTAACGCAGTTGGTGAAGTTCCATAGGCAAATACTATCAGATAGATAGTGAGCAATTATTTTAACTATTGCCAGAGTGGAGTATGATTCACCCATCTCGCCCGCTTGGGCGATTAACCTGAGAAAGAAAACCAACATGAAATCCGAACGTCTGAGTTACGCTCTGATCGCCGGCATCCTCGCCCTCGTGGTGTTGCTGCTTTCCGGTGTACGTTCCAACGTGCAGCTCGATACCGTAATCGCTTATGGCGCCTTTATTGCGCTCTTGGCGGTCGCGGCCCTCGATTACCGCATCCGTTGGAAGTCGCTGGTTGGCAAATAACCGGTCGGTTCAGACACTAAGTTAGAAAATAAACTGAGGCTGGGGCCAAAAGCCCCAGCCTCTTTAATTTTACAAGCCCGACACGACCTGTGGTGGCTGTCTGGTCTAGATACCGCCGATCACCGGGGGCTCCCTGGCTGGCTGAAGCGCGGCTCGTTTCCTAAGCCAAGGAATGGCTCTGCGGGTCATTTCCGGAGCGTAACCCAGGTTGCCCCCCAGCCTCCGCTTGAAGCGTCGGCCGTGCGAAAGTCACTGATCAGTGGCGACCGCAGAAGCCAGGTGTGGACGGTCGTGCGCAAAGCGCCGGTGCCTTTGCCGTGAATAATCCTGACTTCGCGCCACCCGCGGCGCTGGCATTCCTCCAGCCACGCCGGAAGCAGAGTCTTCAAGTCTCGCGGGTCGAACGTATGAAGATCCAGCTCGTCCGTGATGGGCAATGGCAGCGGAGCTGGTTCATCGGAATTCATCCGGACCGATCAGCGCAAAAGCCCAATGGCTATTTCAACTCCGGGACATGTTCGTCGCCGGGCGTGAGAGGCGCAGGCGGCGGGGTTGTCGATTCGGCTGCAGGAGAAGGAGGAGGCGGTAGTGATGGCGCTGGAGCAATTCTCGGCGCTGGGTGAGCCGGTTCGGGAGCCTCTTCCACGGCCCGTTTAAATTCCTGCTCCACGTCACTGGCCGCTTTTTTGAATTCGCGTATGGATTTCCCCAGGCCTTTTGCGAGCTCAGGCAGCCGCTGGCCTCCAAAAAGCATCAGGGTGATGACCAGAATCATCAACACCTCGGGACCGCCAACGTCCAAAAAGGCGAGGAAGAGGAAAGGGGGGTTCATGAAGGGTTCTTATGACTCTGGAGGAGCAAAAAAGTAACGGCAAAAATTGCCCGACGTTCCTCGATTTGCAATGCACTCGGTCAGCTCGTGGCCCTCTGTGGTACGGCACCTAGTTCCTGGATTTCAGTCGGGGGTGGGGGCCGGTCAGCGGATGACGGCCCCGACCACAAAATTCTGGGTCTGGCCCGGCGGCACATAATGCAGTCCCAATTTATGTTCGGCGGCGTTGGGCGGGCCCATCCAGGGCTCGACGCAGTAATAGGGTGAATCGTCGTTCAGGGTCCAGGTCACAAAGGTGGCCTCGGGCGGCGGCACTTTGGCGGTGCCGAGATGCATGACGATATCGCTGGGGCGGCCTTTTTCGCCGAAAATGACCTCGTTGTTGCGCAACCCGGTGTGGATTGAGTCGATAAGAGCCTTGTTGGCCAGATTTTCGTCGGTTTGCAGCGCCGGTCCGGGAATCAACTGGCCGGTCGCATCCTGCCGGTAGCGTTTCGTGGCGGGAATCCGGATGAGATAGTCGGCGCGCTTCGCACCTTCGCTCCAAGGCACAGTAAAATAAAAATGATGGCCCGCACTCCACGGCAACGGCTCGGTGCCCAGATTTTTCAGCGTGAATTCGCAGGTGAAACCGAGTGATTCGAAACGATAGGTGACGGTGAATTCGTAGTCGTACGGATAGCAGGCGCGCGCTTCCTCGCCGGGGATGAACTGCGCCGCAAACCCGCGTGGATCCATGCGGGTCAGCTTGAAGTCGCCTTGCCGGGCGAGTCCGTGCATGGGCATCGGACGGCGCACGCCATCCGCGGCGCGCCAGAAATGAATGTCGCCCCGGTCGAACGTGCGCGCATTAAAGGGGAAAAGGATCGGATTGCCGCCTCTCACCGTGGCGAAGTTTTCGACGGCCGCCAGTTCGGGCCAGTACACGACATCGCGCACGGAGCCGTCGCCGAGTTGCAGATTCCAGTTCATCAGCCGCGCGCCTTTTTCCGGCAGGGCGAGAAAAGTGGAATTCCCGACGCGCCAGCGCGTGAGGGTATGCCCAAGGTAGGAAACTTTTTCCATGGACGTTGTGTATGGTCGGTGCGGCGGTCCGGGCAAAGGTTTTCTCTCCTCGAAGGGACGCCGCGATGGAAAGGCAGGTACTTCTTCCACTTGCGGGATGCTTGCTCAATCGCAGGCACACCCTAAGGTCGGCGCCAATGCTCCGGAATCTGCTCTTTGCTTTGCTGGTTTTTTGGTCAGTGGCGATGGTCGCTGCCGCCGAGCCTGCGCCGGTTTTGGTTTCAACGGTGAAAAAAACGCAGGTGGTCGTGATTCCGGTCCGCGACGAGATCGCGTCGCCCATCCTTTATATTTTGCGCCGGGGATTGAAGGAGGCGATCGAGCAAAAGGCGGATGTGGTGGTGCTCGATATGAAAACGCCGGGCGGGGCACTCGATGTCACGTTCGAGATCATGGAGGCGCTCGCAAAATTTCCCGGTCAGACGGTGACGTACGTGAACCCGGAGGCGATCTCGGCGGGAGCGTTCATCGCGGCGACCACCGGGGAGATCTGGTTTGTTCCCGGCGGCGTGATCGGAGCCGCGGCGCCGGTGTCGGCGACCGGGCAGGATGTCGACGCCACGATGAAGCAAAAAGTCGTGAGCTATTTGAAGGCGCGCGTGCGCGCGACGTCCGAAGGCAAGGGTTATCGCGGCGAAGTCATCTCGGCGATGATCGACGCGGACTATGAATTGAAAATCGGTGACAAGGTCCTGAAAGGGAAAGGCGAGCTGCTTTCGCTCACTGCGAGCGAAGCGAGCAAGACCTATGGCGATCCGGCGCGGCCCTTGCTCGCGGCCGGCACGGCGAAGAGCATCGACGACCTGCTGGTGCAGAAATTTGGGGCCGGTAATTTCACCATCAAGACGCTGGCGGTCACGTGGTCGGAGCGACTCGCTGTGAAACTCAACGGTATTGTCCCTTTGCTGTTGGGGCTCGGCTTGCTCGCCCTTTTCATTGAATTCAAGACGCCTGGCTTTGGGGTGTTCGGGATTGCCGGCATTCTGCTGCTCTCGGTGGTTTTCCTCAGCAATTTCGTTGCGGGATTTTCCGGCCATGAGCCGATGCTGGTGTTTGGGGTCGGCCTCGTTCTGCTGGCGGTGGAAATCATCTTTTTTCCCGGCCTGGCGTTGTTGGCGGTGACGGGATTGATCCTGATGCTCGGATCCCTCCTCTGGGCGATGACCGATCTCTGGCCGGGCGAGCCCCTGATGGTGGCATGGTCGGGCGATGCGTTTGCGGCGCCGCTGCAGAATCTCGGTCTCGGTCTCGCATTGGCAGTGGTCCTCGGACTGGTGCTGGCCCGCTTCCTCCCTCGAGGCTGGGTGTGGGACCGGCTTGTGGTCAACGCGGCGATCGGCGGTACGGCGCAAATTGCCGGAGGGGCTCCGGATGCGGCGAATGGGTTTGCGACCCTGATCGGCCAGCGAGGCATTGCGGTCACGGTCTTGCGGCCCAGCGGCCAGATTGAGATCGCCGGACAGCGATTTGAAGCGAAGGTCGAGGTCGGCTCGATCGACGCGGGCGAGGCCGTGGTGGTTCGGGGTCGCACTGATTTCAGCCTGGTCGTCGAGAGGGCCGGTGCATGAACGCCATCCTGCTCCTTTTTCTCCTGGGGGTTTTATTGCTGGCCGGCGAAGTTTTTGTGCCCGGGGCGATTCTGGGAATCATTGGCGGGCTATGCATGGCCGCGGGTTGTGTTATTTCCTTCCTCCGGCTGGGTGCCGGCGGAGGCGTACTGGCCACGACGGTGGCGCTCCTGCTGCTCGGCCTGACGCTCTACGTTGAACTGGTCTGGTTGCCGAAGACCCGGTTTGGAAAAAAACTGATCGTGCATTCCACGGTGGACTCCACCAGCCAGCCGCCCCTGGCGGAGAAGGAAAACGTGATGGGGCGGACGGCCGAAGCTCTGACTCCCTTGGTGCCGAGCGGATTCGTGCTGGTTGAAGGCAAGCGTTACGAAGCTTTTTCCCAATCCGGGCATGTCGCCAAAGGCGCAACTTTGCGCGTCGTCGGCCTCGACAACTTTCGTCTGATTGTAACCCAACTCTGATTTATGAACTCCACTGTCATTCTGGTCCTGATCGGCGTCCCATCGCTGATCATTGTCTTCATTGTTTTTTCCTTTTTCAGCACTTGGCTGAAGGCAAAGCTCAACGGCGCGCCCGTGGGTTTCGCCAATCTGCTGGGCATGAAACTGGGCGGCGTACCTTACAGCCTGGTGGTCGATGCCCGGATCACGGCGGTGAAGGCCGGCATCGAAGTGACGACCGACAAGATTTCCGCGCACTACCTTGCCGGTGGCAACGTGGTCCCGACCGTGCAGGCCCTGGTGGCGGCGCAGAAGGCGGGCATTGTCCTCGATTGGGACCGCGCCTGCGCCATCGATCTCGCGACCAAGGGCTCGGGCAAGTCCGTGGTTGAAGCGGTGCGCACGTCGGTGGATCCCAAGGTCATCGACTGTCCCAATCCTGAGAGCGGCCGCACGACCATCGATGGCGTGGCCAAGGATGGCATCCAGGTGAAAGTAAAGGCACGCGTGACCGTCCGCACCCATCTCGATCGTTTCGTCGGTGGCGCCAAGGAGGAGACGATCATTGCGCGTGTGGGTGAAGGCATTGTTTCCACCATCGGCAGCTCGGAGAGCTACAAGACGGTGCTGGAATCGCCGGATAGCATTTCGAAAACGGTGCTCGCGCGCGGTCTCGATGTGGGTTCGGCCTTCGAAATTCTTTCCATCGACATCGCCGACGTCGATGTCGGCGAAAACGTCGGCGCCAAGCTCCAGGAAGCGCAGGCTGAGGCGAACAAGAGCATCGCCCAGGCCCAGGCTGAAATCCGCCGGGCTGCGGCCGTGGCGGTGGAGCAGGAAATGAAGGCGCGGGTGCAGGAAATGCAGGCGAAAGTTGTGGAGGCTCAGGCGCAGGTGCCGCTCGCGCTCGCGGAAGCGTTTCGCAGCGGCAAATTGGGCGTGATGGATTATTACCGCATGCAGAATATCCAGGCCGATACTGCGATGCGCGAATCGATTGCGCAGCCGGAAGGGAAAAAATAAGCAGCCCGGGTTGAGGGGTAGAGCACGTCGGAGGCTCGCAGTCGAACCGCCCTCGTGCTCGATCCCTTAAACGTGCGCCTTCAGCCATGAAGTGGATTCTCGAACATCTCCAAATCGTTTTGGCGGTCGGGGCCGCGTTTGCGTATTGGCTCAACCAGCGCAAGGAAGCGCGTCAGGCCAAGGAGCAGGAACCGCCGCGTCCGGGGGCGGATTTTCCTTCGGAGGATCACGATTTTGAAAATGTCGAACGCACCCGGCAGATTCAGGAGGAAATCCGGCGCAAAATTGCCGAGCGGCGCGGCGCGACGCCGCCTAGTCCTGCACCGGTGGCGGCGGAGCGCACGGTTGCTCCGCCCGTCCTTTCGTCACAACCCCGATCTGAAGGGGGATTGCGGGAGAAAATTGAAACGCAACTCGCCCAGGCGCGCCGGCGCGAGGTGGAAGAGCGTCTCGTCCTCGAACGCCAGCAACAGCTTGAAGCCCGGATGCGCGCGTTGGAAGCCGAGCAGAACGCGAGCCAGCAGCGGGCCACTGAGATCGCCGCTGCGGCCCGCACGGAATCCAGGCGGATCGCCGCATCCGAAGTGACAGCGAACGCCCTGGCGACGATGGATGCTCGCGCCTGGCTTGATGGCCTGCGTCATCCTCAGGTCGCCCGTCGCGCCATGGTGCTGCGCGAAGTGCTCGGACCGCCGGTGGGACTGCAGTAAGCTGAGCGAGCCGGGTCGCCGCTTACTGAAGCTGCATCGTCTTGTAACCCTTTTGGTCCGTCGGGAAACGGCGGCCATTGATCTCAATTTCCAGGTTCTCCGCGGCGCTCGCGGTGATGAGCAAGGGGCCGGGCCGGGGGATGACTTGATTCTGGCCGCGGACGAGCGTGCCCTTGAAAATTTCCTCGCCGCTGCGCCCGTCGGGATTTCTGCGGGCGACGGTGACGTACAAGGTATCGAGCGCGACGAGCGTAAAGGTGCGCGCGGGAGCCGGCTGTTGGACGACCGGAGTTTGCGCCACGGGAGCCGGAGCCTTGGCGGTGCTGCCACCGACCAGGGATTTAATGCCCCAGATGATCAGCAACAAGATGATCAAGCCGACGACCACAAGCCCGCCCTTGATCAGCAGGGCTGGGTCGATGCTGGGGCCGCTGTGCAGGTTGCCGCCGCCGCGGGTGAAAGAGGCGGGGTCGCGCCGGGTGTTTGCCGGTGGAGCTTCTGCGGGAGCCTGGGAAGGAGCGGAGGCCGGCGCAACCGGTTCGTCGCCGGATGCGACCGAAAGGTCCATGCGGCCGTAGACTTCACGACTTGGCGTGCGGGCGCGCCCCCCGCTGGCGAGGCCCAGTCCGTTGAAATCGTTCACGATTTTATCGGCGGGCAACTTCAGGAAATGCGCATAGCCGCGGAGAAAACCGCGCACATAAAGATCGGCCAGATTGAGATCGAACTGGTTGCTCTCGAACTTCTGCAGGTAGTCGCCACGAATCTTGGTGGCTTCTGCAGCTTCGCGGATGGAAATACCTTTGCGCTTCCGGGCTTCTTCGAGGCGTTCGCCGATTGTCTGCATGTAACGATCAGTTAGGGAAAAAGCGTCGTTTAGGGAAGAAGGAACTGAAAAACTCAAAACTGGAAAATGAGGAGCGTGAAAGGATTTCTCCCGGTTTCGGCGCCTTCAACTCACAGTTTATCCAGATCCGCGAGGATTTCACGCGGACTCGAGCCGTTTTCGGGGCCGACGATGCCCTTTTCCTCCATGATCTCCATCACCCGGGCCGCCCGATTGTAGCCAATCCGCAGACGGCGCTGGAGCATGGAGGTGCTCGCCCGACGGGTGGACTTCAGGACATCCAGCGCTTGCTGGTAAAGCTCTTCATCATCGCCCAAATCCTCGTCGTCACCATCGGAGCCATCCTCATCCTCTTCCTTGGCGGCACGGTCGATCTGGGCCTGGACTTCGTTGGCGTAGATTGGCGGACCGTTGACCTTCAGGAAATCGACCAGGGACTGAACCTCTTCGTCGGAGACAAACGCGCCTTGGGCCCGCACGAGCCGAGAAGTGCCGGGCGGCGAGAACAACATATCACCGCGGCCGATGAGGGTATCGGCGCCCTTGGTGTCGAGAATGGTGCGGGAATCGACCTGCGAAGCGACTTGGAAGGCAATGCGCGAGGGCAGGTTCGCTTTGATGACACCGGTGATAACGTTCACGGACGGGCGCTGGGTCGCGATGATCAGATGGATGCCCGCGGCGCGCGCGAGCTGCGCCAGGCGGGCGATGCTGGTTTCGATTTCCGCGGGAGCGACCATCATCAAATCAGCGAGTTCGTCGATGATCGCGATGATGTAGGGAAGGCGTTCCGGAATCTCGAGGTCGTCGGCCAACGGGTCGACGCCGGTGAGCGAGGCTTGGGCTTCGGGGACGAGCGCGGCGGGTTCGCTGTTCTTTTTGCGGGCGTTGAAACCGAGGATATTTCGCACGTTGACCTTGGCGAACATCTGGTAGCGCTGCTCCATTTCGCCGAGGAGCCATTTCAAGGCGGCCGGCACTTTCTTCGGTTCGGTTACGACCGGAATGAGCATGTGCGGCAGCGCGTTAAAAATCTTCAGCTCGACCACCTTCGGGTCGACCATCAACAGCCGGACGTCCTTCGGGCTCTTGGAATAAAGCACTGAGGCGACAATGGAATTGATGCACACCGATTTGCCGGAGCCGGTCGCGCCTGCGATCAGCAAGTGAGGCATCTTCGACAAGTCGGAGATGAGTGGTTTTCCGGATA
>CAMAPG010000054.1 GCA_945859965.1 Opitutus sp. GAS368
TTGAGCGGCAGCGCAAAGACCAGGAACCCGAGCGGAAACACCGCCGCCCTGCCCCATTTCCGCCCGCCGGCCAAGCGCAACACGCCCCAGGTGAAAACGAGCAGGGCAAGAATCGACAGCCGGGTTTGCTGCGCGGCAAAACCGAGCCCATGCAAGGCCAGCCCGAGCAGCATCGCCGCCAGCGCGGGCCATTGCGGATCGCGGATGGCAGAGGATGGACGCGCAGAATCCGAAGTCTGCCGAAGGTTTCTCCACCACAACCAGGCGCTGATCGCGAGGATCAACGGGCCGTGTTCCGTTTCCGAGCCAGCGTTAAACCACTGGAAGCCCCACCAGTAAAAGACCGAGGCGGTGTCGATATAGCCGCGGTTGGCGTTGCCAAAAAACTGAAAGGTCGCGGCCCCGACCAGCGCGCACGCCAGCGCGGCGCCCACGGCCCGGCGATCCCTCTTCCAAGCAGAGCCTTCGCGCCGATCGGCTGCGGCGGAGTGAGGAGTGCTGCTTGTCATGGGCCCATTGAGAACTTAACTAAGCGGACTTGGCAAAACCTTCGCCAACCTCCTCCGTCCGCCCGCGGTTGCTCGTGCTCGAGCTCTGGGGGCTCGGCGATCTCGCGCTGGCCATGCCTTTCCTGCGTGCGGCTTCGATCCGCTACTCGGTCACCCTGGTCGCCAAGCCGCACGCGACGGCCCTGCTCGCCCGGTTCGCCCCCACCGTGGAATTGATTCCCCTGGCGGCCCCCTGGACTGCGTTCCGAGGAAAATACCGCCTACTGCGCTGGCCGTGGGGTGAACTTGCGCGTTTGGTGCGCACCTTGCGCGGCCGGCACTTCGACTACGCCGTTTCGGCGCGGCGCGATCCCCGCGATCACTTCCTGCTCTGGCTGAGCGGCTCGCGGCGCCGATGCGGCTTTCCCCGCGACCGCTCGCATTTTCTCCTCCACGAGCATCCTTCCGTGCAGGAACACGCCCACCGCGCCGAGCATTGGGCGGGCCTCGCCCACACTCTCGGCGTGGAAATCGCCGAAGGCCAAGCCGCTCCCGTGGCACGACGCGGCCGCCGCGTCGTGTTTCACCTCGGCGCCGGCCATCCCGTGCGCATCTGGCCCGCCGTGCGTTTCCACGAGATCGCGGACCGGCTCCACGCCGCCGGCTGGGAAACCGTCCTGCTCGATGACAGCGAACGCGATCTCGACCGGCTGCTCACCGAATTGGCGCAGGCGGATCATTTCATCGGCAACGATTCGGGCCCCGGCCACCTCGCCGCGCTCCTCGGCGTACCCACCTTCACCATTTTCGGCCCGCAACTGCCCGGACTGTTTGCGCCACAGCATCCGTCCGCCGCCTGGATCGAAGGCCGGCCGTGTCCCTACAAGCCGTGTTTCGATGCCTGCCGGTTTCCCGCGCCGCATTGCATCCTTGATCTCACGGTCGAGGAGGTCTGGCACAAAATCATTCCCTGGCTCGGCCTCACCCCTGCGACAGCGCCGCGCACATGAAGGTTTTCCCCGGAACGACTTCTCGTGAAACGCTGTGGCCCCGTCTTGGTGGCGGCGCAGCCATGCTGATCGCAGGCCGTGTGACCAGCGCCGCGTGCGGCTTGATCCAAGTGCCGTTTGCCTTGGCGCACCTCGGCAATGAAGCGTTCGGGCTGTGGACCGCACTCACCGGTTTGCTTTGGTCGCTTGGCATTCTCGATCTCGGGCTCGGCTACGCGCTGCAAAACCGCCTTGCCCGGCTCCTCGCCAGCGGACGTGAAGCCGAGGCTGATGTACTGCTGCGCCGCGGGGCGCGTTGGCTCGGATTTGCAGCGGCAGGTCTCTTGCTTGCAGCTCTTCCGCTGGCCTTTGTCCTGCCCTGGGCGGACTGGCTCAGCGCAACGAAACCGACGCTGCGCGCGCAAACCCCCATGGCCATTGTCGTCACGCTCTCCAGCGCCGCCATTCTCCTCCCCCTCCCGCTTTCAGCCCGTCTCGCCGCCGCGCGACAGGAAACTTGGCTCACCGGATTGTGGACGGCACTCGGCAGCGTCGTGAGCCTGCTCGGCATATTACTGGCGGTACGCTTGGACCTTCCCCTGGCCGCTTTTGTCGCCGCCGCCGCCGCTCTGCCGCTCATCCTCTATGGTGGGCTGGCTCTCCATCTGGCAACGCGCACCGGCCGGCAGCGCACACCGGCCGCCGTCGCGACCGAAACATCGGGAATCGCCGCGGAAAGCATGCTGTTCTTTCTGCCGCAACTTGGCTCGGTGTTTATCGGCGTATTCGTCCCAATGTTAGTAGCGTTGTTCGCCGGGTCGGCCGCGGTTGCATCGTACAGCGTGCTCCAGCGCCTTTTTGGGCTGCTCTCGCAGTTGAACATGCTCGGATTGCAGCCCACCTGGCCGGCCTACACCCATGCAGCCATTCAAGGCAACGCCGCCGCAGCGCGACGCATTTATCGTATGTCAATGGTGGTCACATTTGCCGGCTTCGTCGCACCCACGCTGCTCCTCGCCTTCGTGGCCCGGCCCATCCTGGCACTGTGGCTGCACGACCACGCTCCCGCGGTCAGCCTGACTCTCGTCTGGACCATCGCCAGCTGGAACGCCCTGCAATGTGTCGGCCAGCCCCCAGCGATGGTGCTCAACGGACTCGGACGTAACGCCAGCATCGCGGTGCTCGGGTGGATCGGACTCGTAGTCTCACTTATTTTGTGCGCCTGGCTGGGACCGGTCTGGGGCGCAGCAGGCGTAGTCGTCGCCCTCGCCAGTCCCTACGTCGCACTCAATCTTCCGATTGTTTATTGGCAGGCACGACGCGCACTCGCGACCATCGGTCTCGCGACGTCCTCATGAGCAACTACCTCCGGCTCCCATCGCCCATCCGCCGGATGCTCGCCCGGCGGCTGGCCCGACCCGCTCCGCCGCCAACCGTTCAGCGCACGCGCCGCGCCTGCATCTACAAGGTGGACCGGCTTGGCGACTTTGTGCTCGCGCTCGGCGCGGTGCGTCACCTCGTAAACCATTATGGGGCGGACGCATGCCAGCTCGTCGTCTCGACCGTCGCCGAACCGCTGGCGGCGGCGGAGTTTCCCGACGTGCCCCGCTGGGTGGTGCCGCCGACCGCCAGCGGGGCCTGGCGGGAATTGCGGCCGCTGCGCAACGTGACGGCCCCGCTCTGGGCGGGGGAGCATTTCACCGACCTCATTTGCCTGCGGCATGCGCGGAACTTGTACCGCGACGCCAGCCTTACCTGGCTGTCGGCCGAACATTGGCGAGGTCTGGGGCCGCGATGCACACCGGACGAGCTGACGCTGGCTAACCGTCCGGTCCTGCCGGAAAATTATTCCTCCAGCGCGACACTGCCGTGGTCTCATGAACTCCTCGCGCACCGCGCGGTGGTGGAACTCGCGACTGGTCGCCTACCAGACTGGGAGGAAATGCGGCCGGCGCTCCGCAGCGTGACCGCAAACGCCGGCGCCGCGTGGGTCTTCTGCCCATTCGGGCACGACGCGATCCGGGACTATCCTATCGAGCATTGGATCACGGCATGGCGCAACGCGCAGTTGCCGCCCGCACCGGTACAACTGCTCGGACCAGGCACGCGCGCCGCCGAACTCGCGCAACTCGCCTCGCGTTTGCGGAACGAGGCCAGCGCCGGACCGGTTGAAGTTCTCACCGGCCTTTCCACCCCGCAGTTCATCGCTCGCATCGCCGCCGCCCGCGGGGTTGTCACCGTTGACAGCGCGGCAGCGCATCTCGCGACTGCCTTGGACAAACCGGCGGTCATCATCATGGGCGGCGGCCATTTCGGCTGGTTTGTCCCATGGGGTGAGGGCGTGAAACAGCGCTGGCTCGTCCACAAATTGCCCTGCTTCGGCTGCAATTGGGAATGCATTCATCCCGAAGTCCGGTGCCTCACCGAACTGCCGGCCGCAACTGTCACCGCCGCCCTTCGCGTAGCTTTTGCCCATGGCTGAGGCGCTCCATCCCGACATCATCCTGATCCCCGCGCACAATCGTCGGGAGACCACCCTCGGCGTCCTCCGGGCCCTCGCCTCGGACGAGGTTTTCGCCTGGGCAACTGTCCTAGTGATCGACGACGGCTCGAGCGACGGCACCGCCGGGGCGATCGGCCGCGAATTTCCGATGGTGCGGCAATTGCATGGCACCGGGTCCTGGTGGTGGTGCGGCGCGATCCGGCGGGGCATGGAGTGGGCGTTGGCCCATGGGGCCCAGAGGATTTTCTGGCTCAACGACGACTGCCGACCCGGCCCCGGAGATCTGCTTGCCCTGCGCGATTTCGTTCAAAACGAAAATTGCGTGGCCTGGATCACCGCCATGGCCCCGGGCGGTTGGAATTACGGCGGTCACCGGAGAACGCGGTGGCGCGTGCGCCGCTGCACGCCGGAGGAAGAACAGCGCGGGAAAATCGAGACCTTCAGCGGCAACTGCGTGGGCCTGCCCCGCGCCTGGATCGAACGGGCCGGCCTGCCCCATGATCACCTGTTTCCGCACGGCCTCGGTGATCTGGATTACGGACTCCGGCTGTCCGGAGCTGGCGCACGGCTGAGTCCGTTATCCGGTGCGGTGGCGCAGAATCTCGATCCCAATTCCGCCGCCGCGGAGTCCTGGCTCGGGAGCCAGCGGACGATGCGAGAGATCTGGCGCGATTTTTATTCGCCCCGCAGTTTTTTATATTTTCCCGCCTGGCGCCGGTTCGCAGTGCGGCACTGGGGACCGGTGTGGGGCCGGGTGGTTTATGCCGTACCGTATGTGCGCTGGGCATTGATTGCGCTCGTGCGCACGATCGCTCCCGGCCTCGCCCGTCGCTGGGCCCGGCGCCACGTCAGCTCACCCAGCGTCCGGGAAATACCCCGAGGCTGACCGCAAGTGCGTTGGCGCAAGGCCTCCAATCCGCGCCGTGGCTTTCGCACAATAATCGTCCGCTCAGCGCCACGCAGCGGCCGGGCCGACCGGTGAGCTTGGCCACGGCCAGCAGGTTTTGCAAAAGGTAGCGACGACGGGCCGGCCGTGAAAAAAAATTTCGCCGGAGGGCGAGGATTCGCGCCGCCGTCGCCCGCAAGGGCGCGGGGTTGGTATTTACACGCGACCCGGTTTGCGGATAAATATCCACCAGGGGCATCGGTTCAACGGGGACCACCAGAGCCGAGTCCCACGCCAGCAACCGGTGGGCAAATTCCGCATCCTCGCCGGAACTCAGGGTTTCGTCGAAACGCCTTTCGCCGGGATGCCGGTGCAGGAGCAAGGGGGTGTTCCAGCGGGCATGCATCAGTACATCGTCACCCCGCCACTCCGTCACCCCGCCCTGGACCACCCGGTCGCGGCCGCGGAGATGAAAGGTGGCTCCGCACAGCACCAACCCAGCACCCGTGCGACGCGCCAACGCGAGCTGGCGGGCGAGTTTTTCCGGACGGTAGGCGTCGTCGTCATCGAGGTAGGTGATCCATTCCCCGCGCGCGTTTCCGAGTCCACAGTTGCGGACGGCGGCGGCGTTGGCCGCGTTCGCCTGCAGCAGGCGGACGCGCGGGTCGGCCAGCCACGTTTGCACGGCGGCCTGACCGGCCAGCGGGGGCTCGCCACGATTATTATCCACCAGAATCAATTCCCAATCGCGCTCCGTTTGCGCCAATACGCTCGCGACGGCCCGGGGCAACAACGCGGCCCGATCACGGGTGGGCAAAATGATCGAGACGAGGGGCACGGCGGTCACTGTGGGACATTGCCGCGACGGCTCAAGCCCACCTTGCCAGGAATGCGGGCGATTGCCGGCGGTGCATAAGCCGGAGAGGAAGTTCCCAACCGCAACCACCGGCGTATTTCATTTTCTATGAATGAGATTGCTCCGTGTCTCGATTTCGTGGCCGATAGCCCTCGTGGACGGAATAGCCGTAAGAAAAATCACGATCAGCGCCGGTGGCTTGTTGGGCGCAGTGGTCCTGGGCTGGTATATCGCCAAAGGCGAAATCGGATTGCCGGCCATGGTGGCCGGCATCCTCGGCTTGTGGATCGCATCGCGGGTGACCCGGATCCGCGCCGACGCTCTCGTGTCCGGCGCGGTGGTCGCTGGCTATCTTGTCGGCAACCGCGGTTTTGCGCAGCTGCATTTTCCCTCGGTCCCGTTGCTGCCGGGTGAGGCGGCGTTGGGACTGGGACTGACGCTCATGCTCTGGCGGGCCGCGAAGAACCAAACCCTGCCCGTGCGCCGCGATGCCCTGAACCTTTTGCTCATTCTCTGGCTGCTCATCGGGGCGGTCCGCCTGCCGATGGATTTTCGCATCCATCAGTTTTCCGCCCTGCGCGATTTTGCGATGGTCTATTATGCCCTGTTTTTCTTCGTCGCGCAGGACTGGGCCGACCTTGTCCGGGAACGCCGCTGGGTGCAGCACTGCCTGCTTGGCGGGGTGGCGCTCACGGCGCCGATCTTCATGATTTTTTCGTTCTGGCCCGGGTGGTTCCTCGTGAAGCTGACGGTTTTCGGCACACCGCTCATTTTTGTGAAAAGCGATGTGGCGGGAGGGTTCATGGCTGCCGGCGTCATCTGGTTTGCGCATCAATTCGCGAGAACGCGCCGTTTCGGCTGGCTGGCGCTGTGTGCCGTTTCCCTAGTCGGCTTGGTCCTCTGCAACAGCCGCGCGGCCTTGGTCGCCCTGGTCGCGGCGGTCGCCTGGCTGCTGGTGTTGCGCGCGTGGCCCACCCTGCGTGTCCTCGGCCTGTTGGTCGCCCTGGCTTTTCTCGGGCTTGTCATCCATGCGGCCGTGTCACCGCGCAGTTTCGCCACAACCCCGCTCTACCGGATTTATGAGAGCGTAGCGTCTGTGGCGGATGTGAGCGGAACGCGCACCTACCGCGCGGGAGATCTCGGCGACAAACCCGACAACAACCAGTTCAGGCTCGTGTGGTGGCGCACGGTGATTGACCGGACCTGGGTGGAGGGTCGCTGGCTGGGTTTGGGGTTCGGCCACGATCTCGCCGCCGATTTCCTGCAGATCTATTATGGCGAGGCGACGGAAGACTTCACGGCGCGGAGCCCGCATAGTTTCCTGCTCTCGATTTTCGGCCGCATGGGCGGGGTGGGCTTCGCCATCCTCCTCGCGATTCTCACCGCGATCGCGATCCGGACCTGGCGCGCCGGGCGGCACGAAGGCCGGGCAGAGCCGGGCAGTGAACCGGTCCTTCCCCTTTGGATCGGGGCGTGGGCTATCTTTATCAGCGCCTGTTTCGGAGTGGTGCTGGAAAGCCCGATGGGGGCCGTGGTTTTTTGGACCATGCTCGGACTGGCAAATGGCCTCTCCCACCAAACCCGCGAGGAGGACGACACCGTTGAACCTCCGGCCGGCGAGCCATGAGCATTCACCGGATTTACGCGGCCATCTCCCCCTTTTTTCGGCGGCGGAGAATGCGGCGCTTCCATGTGCTCGTCGCTCCCTCCCCCCATGAGCGCCTGCTCGATGTCGGCGGCACGGTCGATTTCTGGCGGGGCCTGAACCTGCCCAACCCGATCACCCTGCTCAACCGCGATGCGACCGGCGCGGCTGCCGGCGCACGTGCCAACCTTTCCTTCGTGGCGGGCGATGCCTGCGCGCTGCCTTTTCACGACGGCGCCTTCGACATCATTTTTTCGAACAGCATGATCGAGCACCTCGGTACGTGGGAACGGCAGCAGGCGTGCGCCCGGGAACTGCGCCGCGTGGGCGGCAGGCTCTGGGTGCAGACGCCCGCCCGCGAATTTTTCACCGAACCCCATCTCATCGCGCCCTTTTTTCACTGGCTGCCCCGTAGATGGCAGCGCCGTTTGCTGCGCAATTTCACTGTGCGCGGCTGGATCGAGCGGCCGGATGCCGGGCAGGTCGAAGCGTTCCTCGAGGAGGTGCGCCTACTCACCCTGGCGGAGATGCGGATCCTTTTCCCGGATTGCACCCTGTTGCGCGAACGGTTTCTTGGTCTGACCAAGAGCTACATCGCCGTGCGCAATCCTTCGTGAATCTCCGTTCGCCTCTCGACCACCTGAATGTTTTCAAGGTCACCACGCGTGAGCGCTGGGATATCGGGACCCCCTTGGCCCTGTTCGGCCTGAGCCTGTTCGGCCTCTTTTTTATCTACAGTGCCCAGTTGTCGGCGCATGAAACCATCCTTTTCCGCCAATTCTGGTTCAAGCAGCTCATATTTCTCGGCCTCGGGGCCGGGCTGTACGTGACGGTATCGCTGATCGATTACCGCTTCTGGCTCAGCGTGGCGCACTGGTTTTACGCCGCTTCCCTCGTGACCTTGGTGTTGGTCCTGACCCCGGGAGTTGGGAAGGAAATCTACGGATCCCAGCGCTGGATCGACCTCGGATTCTTCCATTATCAACCCTCGGAAACCGCCAAGATCGCGGTCCTGCTGATAGTAGCCAGCATCTTGATCCGCAACCCGATAGGCACGGTCATGCAGTCGCTGGGCGTGCTCGGGAAATTGGCCCTTGCGGTGGGTGTTCCGATGCTGTTGACCTTGGTACAACCCGACTTGAAGTCGGCGATTGTGCTGCCTCCGATGGTCTTTTCCATGCTCTACGTTTCCAAGCTCTCGTCGCGTTTCTTTGCGGGTGCGCTGGGTGCGTTTCTCCTGATCATAGGGATCGTGGCTTGGGACACCGCGCGTTACGCGCACTACATCGAGTCCAACGGCCTTTCCTATGCAAAAGAGCACTGGGGCAAGTACGAGCCGCATTCCTGGCTTCCGTACGTCCATGATTATCAGCGTAATCGCATCCTGAGCTTCATCAACCCCGACAAGATCGACCCGATGGGCATTAGCTGGAACCAGCGCCAATCGCTCATCTCTGTCGGTTCGGGCGGCGTGGCCGGCAAGGGCTGGAGACAAGGCACGCAAGCGCAACTCGGTTACCTGCCGCGCTCGGTCGCGCACAACGATTTTATTTTCTCGGTCATCGCCGAGGAAAAAGGATTCCTGGGAAGTATTACGGTTCTCGGCCTGTTTGGGATAGTGTTGTTCAACGGCATTCGCATCGCCGGTCTCGCAAGGGACCGACTCGGCACGCTGCTCGCCCTCGGCGTCACCGTGCTGTTCGCCGTGCATGTGTTCGTGAACATCGCCATGACCATCGGGCTCGTGCCCATCACGGGCATACCGCTTCCCTTTATTAGCTACGGTGGCTCCTTTGTGCTTAGTTGCTGCTTGCTGCAAGGACTGGTCCAGAGCGTCTATCGCTTCAGGAAGGATTTCACATGAGATCGCTTCTTCGCGCTAACGACCGCTCTGCCGGAATTTCCTGCGCCGCAACCTCCGCACTCTGGTACCCCGGGCTCCAACCCAACGATACGCACCATGAGCGCCCCCTCCCAACCCAACAACCCCGACTCTTCGGCCTCCCAGCCGCAGGATGTCGCCCAAAAGTATGACGCGGAACTGGCCAACCCTCCTCCCGTCTCGTCCGTCGAACCCGTCAGCCGCTCCGAACTGAAAGCCGGCGCCGACGAACGCGCCAAACAGCGTCCACTGCTCCAAAAGATCCTCGCGGTGTTCCAGAAGGAAAAAACCTCCTTCCGCGAGCTGATCATCAACTCCGAGCCGCTCGAAAAGCGCGTCGCCCTCCTGGTCGACGGCACCCTCGAGAAATTCGAGATCGAGCGCGATTCCGACGACCGCATGGTCGGCGGCATCTATAAGGGCCGGATCAAGAATCTCGACCCGGGCCTCAAGGCGGCCTTCGTCGACATCGGCTACTCGAAGAACGCGTTTCTCCATTACTGGGACATGCTCCCGGCCGCCACCGACTCGTCCGTCGAGATCGTGCGCGTGAACAAAAAGAAGAACGCCCCGCCGCGTCCCGCCGACCCGACGGTCAAGGACATCCCGCACCTTTATCCTCCGGGCAGCGAAATCGTCATCCAGGTGACGAAGGGCCCGATCGGCACCAAGGGTCCGCGCACGACGACCAATCTCTCCCTCCCCGGCCGCTATCTCGTGCTCATGCCGTTCTCCGACCAGTGCGGTATTTCGCGCAAGATCGAGGATCCCAAGGAACGCCAACGGCTGAAGCAGCTGCTCAACGAGCTCACCATTCCCGAGGGCATGGGCGTGATCGTCCGCACCGCCGGCGAGGGCAAGAAATCGCGCTACTTCGTCCGCGATCTCCACATCCTCCTCAAGACTTGGGCTGACATTCAGCACAAGCTGCAGACCGAGCGTTCGCCCGCCTGCCTTTACCAGGAGCCCGATATCGTCGAGCGCACCGTGCGCGACTTCCTCACCGAGGAAGTTGACCGCGTCCTCATCGACAGCGCCGAGGACCACGCCCGCACCCAGCGCCTCGTCGGCCAGATCTCGAAGCGTTCCGCCACGAAGATCGCCGTCTACAAGGACAGCATCCCGATTTTCGAGCGCTTCAACATCGAGCGGCAGATCGAGCAGACGTTCCAGCGCAAGGTTCCGCTCCCATCCGGCGGCGAAATCATCATCGACGAGACCGAGGCCCTCATCGCCGTCGACGTCAACACCGGCTCCCATCGCAACAAGGGTGGCGATGAAAAGAACGTCATCTACGCCGTAAATCTCGAGGCCGCGACCGAGATCGCCCGCCAGATCCGTCTCCGCAATCTCGGCGGCCTGATCATCATGGACTTCATCGACATGAAGGAACGGCGCCACCGCAACGCCGTTTACGAAAAGATGGTCGATTTGATGGCGACCGACAAGGCGAAGAACCACATCCTCCCCATCTCGCAGCTCGGCATCATGCAGATGACCCGGCAACGCCAGCAGGAATCGCTTTCGTCCAATCTTTATACCGACTGCCCGTACTGCCGCGGCCGCGGCATCGTGAAGAGCGCGACCACCATGTCGGTCGAGCTTCAGCGCAAGCTCTCCTCCGTCGTGCGCCGCCTGCAATTGCGGAACGACAGCAAGGAATACTCGCTACGGGTTCTCGTGCATCCGAGCATCCTTGAACGCCTCCGGACCGAGGACGCCGACCTGCTCGTGCGCATGGAAAAGCTCTTCGGCGTGAAACTGGCCTTCCGGGCCGACCCGAGCTACCACGTGGAAAACTTCAAGATCATCAACGCCCTCACCGGCGAAGAGTACCGCTGACGTCAGGCTGAGAGTTAATTTTCTCCAAGACCCGGCCCTTTTCGGCCGGGTCTTTTTTTTGCCGCCAGCACTGAGCGGGCCGGGAAAAAAGCGTCCTATTGTCGACAGGTATCTCATTTTTTGTAGACGTTAAAACAGACCAAAGTCAGGTTGCCCGCCAGTCGTCATGTACCGACCGGCACGCAAAGCAGGCGACTCCCACTTCATCCATGCCCTCCGCCCTTTCTCTTCTCACAAGTGTTTTCACCGGAAAAATCGGAGTGGCGCGCGAGGACATCACGCCTCCGGTTGAAATTTATTCCCGCAGCTGGGGCGCTGCGGCGCACGACATCGCCGAGAGCATCCACCGTCCGCTCACCGTCACGGTGCTGGCGCTGCAGAGCGACAACCGTCCGCCGCTGTTGCTGATCGCCGCCGACCTTGGCTGGTGGAAAAATGCGGCGGACGAATGGTTCGTGCGCGGCCCCGTGCTCGAGGCGCTGAAATTGCCGCCCGAGTGTCTCCTGATTTCGTTCTCTCACACCCATGCCGGTCCCAGCCTGTCGCTGGATGACAAGGAAAAGCCCGGCGGCGCCTTGATCGAGCCGTATCTGAAAACCCTCCGCGCCCGGATCATCCAGGCCGCCCAATCCGCCCTCGCGTCCGCGCGGCCCGCCCGCCTTTCGTGGCGTTACGGACACTGCGATCTCGCTCATAATCGCGATCTCCAGGAAAAGGACAAACCGCGTTATGTCGTCGGCTACAATGCGAACGAGCCGGCCGACGACACCTTGCTGGTCGGCAAAGTCGAGGAAGCCGGCAGCAATCGCATCCTCGCGACGATCGTAAATTACGCCTGTCATCCGACCACGCTCGCCTGGGACAACCGGACGATCTCACCGGATTATCCCGGAGCCATGCGGGAAGTGATCGAACCGGCCACCGGCGCACCCTGTCTTTTTCTCCAAGGCGCCTCGGGCGAGCTGGCCCCGATCGAACAATATGCCGGCGATCCCGCCGTCTGTGACCGCCACGGACGCCGTCTGGGTCATGCGGCCTTGAGCGTCCTCGAAAGCTGGTCCGAAGCCAACCTGGTCTTCGAACGCGTGGTCGAATCCGGCGCCGCCCTCGCCACCTTTCGCGCGGAAGCTCCCGCTACGTCCACCGCCCTTCAAGCCGAACTGCGTCCGGTCGACCTTGCGCTCAAACCGCTGCCATCGCTCAAGGAAATCGAGGAGAAGTGGCGGAACTGCAGTGACCGTGCCCTCCGCGAGCGGCTTTGGCGCCAGCGCGGCATTCGCAAGACCGTCGGCGACGGCACATCTTCGGCCATGCCTTTGTGGGTCTGGCGCGTTGGCGAGGCGCTGATCCTCGCCCAGCCGAACGAAGCGTATTCCCAACTTCAGACCGATCTGCGCCACCGCTTTCGTCCCCGCGCCGTCATCGTGCTCAATGTCACCAACGGCCACGTCGGTTACCTGCCGCCCCAGAATCACTACACCCGCGATCAGTACTCCGTCTGGCAGACGCCCTTTGCCGCCGGCGGTCTGGAACAGGTGATCGAGGCGGCCAAAACGACCGCGCAGGCACTGCTCAATACCTCCGCCTCAACTGCAGCGCCGGCCGCCAAAACCAAATGACCGATTGGCGGAAATTTTCCCGGTCGTGATCTCATTTCAACCCACCCCATTCATGAATACCATCCCGTCCACCTCGCGCCGCGTTTTTATTGGCCAGGCCGGCCTGACCGTGGGCGCCGCCTTGCTCGCTTCACGCCTGTCCTCCACCGCGCGCGCGGAAACCAATACCGCCCTGCCGATCGAAGCGGCCAAGACCAAGACCTCGGGGAAAAATCGCCGGACCTTTACCGCCCTCACAGCCACCGGCTGGAATCTTCACTCCACCCGCTTCATCAGCGCGCCCACTTGGGAATGGACACCCTTCGAAGGCGCCGTCGCGTATGTGGTCATGTTCGCGAGCGACCAAGACACCACCGCCCACACCGTGCGGGTCGATGGGCCCCGCTACGAGATGTCCAAGGAATGGTCGTTGGTGAAAGTCGGCCAGGTCGACCTTATAGCGTGGCCGGTCGATGCGCAGGATCAGCCGCTGTGCGGCGAATGGCGCCGGCGTTTCTACAAGGCTCCTCCTTTTGATGGCACAGCCCAGGCTCCGCTGGATTGGGAAGCGTCCATCCACCGCTCGATGGAATATCTTCTGGCTCCCGCCCGCGACAAAGTGGAGGACTACGAAAAGGGCCTGCCGCGTTCCGTCTGGTCTTCCACCGAGAATAACATCACCGGCGAACGCCGGCTGCTCGCCTTTCCCGCGCTGCACCATCCCAGCTTCATTTTCACTTACCTGCTGTACGCCAAAAGCTATCCGGGCAGCAAATTCGCGGCCGAGGCCCGGCGGCAGGCGAAGCAATACGGCGAATGGCTGCTCGCGCACCGTCATCCGGCAGAGGGACGCTGCGGGCTCTTCCCTTATTCCACGATCGAGCTCGGCAAACCCGAGGGCTACATCGAGGGATCGAACATCACGCTCTTCCGCGCCGCGCGCGTGGGCGAGGCGATGATCACGCTCTACCGGGAATTCAACGACGAGCGTTACCTGGCTTACGCGCGCCATATCGCCAATGTGTTCGTGGGGCTGCAGCAGCCCGACGGTTCCTGGCCGTTCCGGGTCAACCCCAAGGACGGCGCCGTGATCGAGGCGTACACCTCCGCCGTGATCCCGCCGGCCCGGCTGATGGGCCTGCTCGAACAAATCCAACCTAATGCGGACTATGCCGCCTCGCGCCAGAAAGCCGCGCAGTGGGTGTTGGAAAATCCAGTGAAGACCCGGCGCTGGCAGGGCATGTACGAGGATGTCGGCGCCCAGGCCCCGTTCCGCAATCTCGAGCACTGGGACACCAACGAGACGATTTCGTACCTGACGGAGTATCGCAAACAAGTGCCCGATGCCGTTAAGACGGCGGAGGAGCTCAACGCCTATATCGAGGATCAGTTCGTCGCCTGGGACCCAAGCGATCGTTCCTTCAACATGCGTTGCCCGACGCCAATGGTCGCCGAACAATACACCTGCTACTATCCGATGGAGGTCCACACCGGCATCTGGATTCG
>CAMAPG010000055.1 GCA_945859965.1 Opitutus sp. GAS368
TGGGCTTGAGGAAACGCGCGGTCTCGCCTTCCGCGATGCCGGCGCGCAGCAAAAGTTCCGCCAGCACGGGGCTGATCCCCGCCTGCCGGTGCAGCGTTCCGGCCTGCTCGGCCGATAACGGCGTGTAGGTCCAGCGCATCGTGGAGTCCGGGATGCCAAAGGACCCGGACCGAGCCAGGCCAGTTTGGCCGCAAGCCCGGGCCGCATCCCTGGAGTTTTATTGCGAGGCTTTGCTCGACCCCTGCCACTCGTATTTCGGCGCGACATCCGCATGCGCCTCAACGTGCTTCCGGTCGCCCTTGTGCCACCAGTAGAACACCTGGGCCGCGATGAAGATGGCCGAGAAGGTACTGGTGACGATACCGACGAGGAAGGTGAACGAGATGTCGCGCAGCACGCCGCCACCGAACAGGTAGAGGGACAACGCGGCGAGGAAAGTGGTCGTCGCCGTCATGATCGTGCGGGCAAAGACCTTGTTGATCGCCGTGTTAACCACGTGACGCAGGGATCCCGTGGGATTCTCCTTCAGCTCCTCGCGAATGCGGTCGAAGACGACGACGGTTTCGTTGATCGAGTAACCGGCGATACACAGGATGGCCGCGACCATAGGCGCGGAAAACTGGTGGCCGCAGATCACGAAGATGCCGATCGTCATGAGAATATCGTGCAGCGAGGAGAACATGGCGCCGACGCCGAAGCCGAATTCGAAGCGGAACGCGATGTAGATCAGAATCGTCAGCATCGAGACTCCGACCGCGAGCAGCGCGTTCAGCTCGATTTCCTTGCCGATGGACGCACCGATGTGGTTCTCGCCCACCTTTTCCAAGCCAGCCTGCGGGAACGCCTGCTGGAGCGCGCGGAAGAGGACATCGGACTTACCTTCCGGCGTTTCGATCTTCAGGGTTTCATGGCCGCCGCCCAGGGCGTTGACGTAGGTCGGATTGATTTCGAGCTTCAATTGCTCGGCCACGTGACGGATTTTCGCCGAATCCAGCTTTTCCTTGTACTGGATGCTGATGACGTCACCGCCCGCAAAATCGATGCCGTAGATGGCCGGTCCCTTGTAGACCACCACGCCCACGCCGATCAACACGACCAACCACGAGCCAATGAAGGCCGGTTTGCCGTATTTGACGAAGTCGACGTTGATGTCCTTCAGCAGGTGGCGCATCTTCATCTTCTTCATCCAGCCGGAGTCGATCAGGAGCTCCATGACCAAGTGGGCGGTGATGAGGACCGAGAAGAGCGTTGAAATTACACCGATAGCGAGCGTCACGCCGAAGCCCTTGATGGGGCCGGTGCCGAGCCAGATCATGATCGCACAGATGATCAACTGCACCAAATGGGCGTCGAGGATGGTCGTCAGCGCCTTCTGGTAACCGCTCTGGTTGGCCACCGCCAGGCTCTTGCCGGCCGCGAGTTCCTCACGCATACGCTCGAAAATCAGGATGTTCGCGTCCACCGCCATACCGATGGTAAGAACGATGCCGGCCAGGCCGGGAAGGGTCATGGTCGCACCGATGCTGGCCATCGTGCCGAGGATGATCAGCACGTTGACCGCGAGGGTGATCAGGGCCACGAAACCGCCCGTGGTATAGAAGGTGATCATGAAGCCCGCGACGAGCGCGGTTCCGATGACGGTCGCCTTCACCCCGCTGTCGACGGCGTCCTGCGCCAGCGAGGGGCCAACTTCCAACTGCTCCTTGATGACGAGGGGCAGGTCGAGCGGGTTGTTGAGAATGTTCGCGAGATTGAGGGCTTCGCGTTCGCTGAAACTGCCGGTGATGACCGCGGTGTCGCTGTCAATTTCCTCGCGGACGGTCGGCGCCGAATAAAGGCGGTTGTCGAGCACGATGGCGAGACGGCCCATCTGGCCGCTCTGCTTGCCGTGTTCCGCGATGGCCCGGGTGATCTGGGCAAAGTGGGTGCGGCCTTCCTTGGTGAACTGCAGGATGACCTCGGGCTTTCCATACATGTCAGGACGCGCGAAGGCCTTGGAGATGTCCTTGCCTTCCATCTCGGGGATCCGCTTGACGTAGAGTTCCTCGGTGAAGTTTTCGCCACCACGTTCGTCGTCGAGCACCATCAGCTCGTAGCCGGCGGGGATGTCGCCGCGCGAGGATTGGGGCGTGATCGAGGCGTGCACCTGACGGAAATCGAGGCGGGCCGGGCGCTTCACGTTGTCGACCACGTCGGGATTATCCTTGGTGCTCAGACCGGGCAGCTGCACTTCGATGCGGTTGGTGCCGACCGGGCGGATGATCGGTTCGGCCACGCCGAACTTGTTGATGCGGGCGCCGAGAATCTCGACCGCCTTGGTGATCTTTTCCTTGCGGACGTCCTCCGGCAAATTGGAGGCGGCCTTTTCGTCCACTTCGAGGGTGAAGGCCACGCCTCCCTGCAAATCGAGGCCCAGCTGAAGGCGGGCGCGGGCGCGGCGGAGCAGTTCGTTCAGGAGGATGTCGTTGCGCTTGTCGACGTTCGTCAGCTTCGACTCGAGGCGGACATCCTTGAAGTACTGGGTGAGGTCGATCTTGCGCTCCTTGGCAATCTGCTTGAGCGCCACAAACTCGCTTTGCGCGGCGCCCGATTTCACGCGCGCCTGCGCTTCACTCAGCAATTTGCCGAAGTCGGCGGGCTTGTCGGTCACGTGGGCCCGCGTGTAATCGACGAACGGGATCTTTTTCAGCGGTATCAGCTCGGAGATCGCCCACACCGCGATGGCGAGGGAGAGCGCGAGTTTCCAGAAGTTATGGCGAAGCATGGTCGTTGGGTTTTTTAAAGGGAGAGGATCGCGGTCAGCCGTTGACCGCACGTGGGGTAAAGGCACAGCCCGGGCGGATCCGCCCGGCGGCGGGCGCTCACTCGGATTTCTTCACAATGCTCTGGATGAAACCTTTGCCGACTTCGATTTTCTGATTTTCACCCACCCGCACGACGAAACGGTCGTCCTTCACGTTGGTGATGGTGCCGTAAATACCGCCGGTCGTGATCACTTCGTCGCCCGAACTGATCGAAGCGAGCATCTTTTCGAGCTCCTTCTGCTTCTTCCGCTGGGGCGCGATCATCAGGAAATACATCGCCGCCATGATCAATCCATAGAACATCAGCATCGGCCAGGGAATGCCGCCCGGCGAAGCAGGGGCGGCGGTTTGGCCGAGGATCATGGAGCCATCAAGGAGTGAGGACATTTTAGACATTGCGTGTTGTATAATTCGGAAAAAGAAACAGGCATCTAACCGATTCCACTCCCGCAAAAGCAAGCCATAAGTCCCCTCCTCCCTTCCCCGCGTTGAAAAGTAAATCCGCATCCACCTGGTCGGCCGCCAAGTCCGAAGAACTGTATGGTTTCAAACGCTGGGGTTCGGGCCATCTGTCCGTCGATACCGAGGGTTTCGTCAATGTGAACCCGCAGGCGGACGAACGGAGCATCCGCGTCCTCGATGTCGTGCATGAGGCCCTCGGCATGGGCCTGCAGGCGCCGATGGTCATCCGCTTTCAGGATCTGCTCCGCCACCGGGTCATCCAGCTCAACGAGTTGTTTCGCAAGGCGATCAAACAGGAGGGCTACAAGGGCGAATACCGCGGGGTCTTCCCCATCAAGGTCAACCAGCTGCGCGAGGTCGTCGATGAAATCGTCGCCGCCGGCAAGGACTACAACTACGGCCTCGAGGCCGGCTCCAAGCCCGAGCTGATGATCGCCCTCGCCATGCATGAAGGGCCGAACCGGCTCATCATCTGCAATGGCTACAAGGACAACGACTACATCCGCCTCGCCCTGCTCGGCCGCAAGCTCGGCAAGAAGATCATCCTCGTGGTCGAGCAGCTCGCCGAGCTCGACGACATCATCCGCATCTCGCAGGAAACCGGCGTCAAGCCGATGATCGGTTTCCGCGCCAAGCTGCAGACCCGCGGCGAGGGCAAATGGGCGACCTCGACCGGCGACAACGCGAAGTTCGGCCTCAATACCGCGGAAATCCTGTTCGCGTGCGAAAAGCTGCGCACCGCCAAGCTCCATTCCTGCCTGCGCCTCGTGCATTTTCACATCGGCTCACAGGTGCCGAATATCATCACGATCAAGAACGCCGTGATCGAGGCCACCCGCTTTTACTGCCAGCTCTCCAAGATGGGCTTCCCCATGGGCTACCTCGATGTCGGCGGCGGTCTCGGCGTCGATTACGACGGCTCCCGCACCAACTTCGAGAGTTCAATGAACTATTCGATGGAAGAGTACGCCCGCGATGTCGTCTTCAACATCCGCGAGATCTGCACCGGCTCCAACGTTCCCGTGCCCGACATCGTCAGCGAGTCCGGCCGCGCCGTGGTTGCCCCCCACTCCCTCCTCGTCGTGGAAGTGTTCGAGCGCATCAACAAGCGCGAATCCCTCGGCCAGCAGCACCAGCCGGAGGAAAAGCACAAGGTGGTCACCGACCTCGAGGTGATGCTGAAGAACAAGACCAAGCTCGGGTTGCTCGAGCGGTTCCACGATGCGCTGCAAAAGAAGGAAGAGGCCTTCTCCCTTTTCAATCTCGGCTACCTTGATCTCGAGAACCGCGCCGCCGCCGAGCAGCTTTTCTGGCAGATCTGCGAACAGATCGCCAAGGAGAGCCAGAAGAGCGGGTATCAGCCGGAGGAACTGCGCGATCTTTCCAAGCTGCTCGCCGACCAGTACGTCTGCAATTTTTCCGTCTTCCAATCCTTGCTGGACCACTGGGCGCTCAAGCAGCTCTTTCCCATCGCCCCGCTCCACCGGCTCAACGAAAAGCCGTCCGTCAACGCCATCCTGGTCGACATCACCTGCGATTCCGACGGCAAGATCAGCAGCTTCATCGACCTGCAGGACGTCAAGGACTACATCACGCTCCATCCCCTCAACAGCAAGCCGTACTACCTCGGCATTTTCCTGACGGGCGCCTACCAGGACATCATGGGCGATCTGCACAATTTGTTCGGCCGCGTGAACGAAGTGCACGTCTTCCTCGAGGAGGACGAGCCCAACGGTTTTTACATCGAGGAGGCCCTGAGTGGCAGCCGCATCGCGGATGTGATCGAGGGCGTGCAATACCAGCAGGAAGATCTCTGCCGGAAAATGAAGGCCCAGATCGACGCCGCCACGCGCAAGGACATGGTGAAGCCGCGCGAAGGTGTGCGCTTGCTGGAGCTCTACGAGAGCCAGATGCTCAACAAGACTTACTTGAACATCGAACCGAAAAACGGCCGGAAGAAGAAATCAGGGACTTAAAAAGGCGGGCGGGAGGAAACGGGAGTTTTCAGGGAGCAGACTCGAAAAACGGACCAGCCGTTTTTACCGGGCTGAATCTGTCGCTCGCTGCCGCGCCCACTCCCAGCCGACTGCTTTCCCCCATTTCATGATCCTCGATACCGCCCCGCCCGCCGAAGGCAGATTTCGGTTTTGGGCGCGAGCTGTGCCGTGGTGATCGGATTTGCCGTGTTGATGAGCTGGGGTTTCGGCCTGGATACGCTGGGGATCATGCCGACGGGCACCGTCAGCATGAAAGCGAACACGGCATGCTGCTTCATCGCCCTCGGCCTGGCCAGTCTGCTCCTCGAAAATGAAGCCCCCTCCCTTTGGCGTAAGTACCTCGGAATCGGTTGTGCCAGCCTCGTCTTGATCGTGGGTTGTCTTATCCTGATCCAATACGCCTTTGGGCTTTCGTTGGGGATCGACGAACTGCTTTTTCTGGACCGCGGACCAACCGCATCGATCCATCCCGGACGGATGGCCCCCAACACCGCGTTTAATTTCGTCCTGCTCGGCCTCGCCGCGATCCTCCTGCGTTGCCCGCCACGGGCCATCGTGGTGGCGCAAAGCCTGACGCTCCTCACGCTGATCACCACGGGCGTGGCTTTCATCGGTTCGCTTTTCCACGCCCAGATTTTCGTTGTCCCCAGATCGTTCGCGCTGATGGCGTTGCACACGATGCTGGCCTTCATCGCGCTCGGTGTGGCGATGCTATTCTCCCGAGCCGAGGCCGGGATCATGAAAGTCGTCCAGACGCCTTCCCCTGGGGGTTTCATCGCCCGGCGCCTCCTCACCGCTACCATCATGTTCCCGCTGGTCCTCGGCTACCTGACGCTGGCCGGCCAGAAACAGGGATTTTACGATCCGGCTTTTGCCACCTCGTTGCTGGTTTCACTGAACATCATCGCGCTCGGGGTTTTGATTTAGATCGTGGCTTGGAAGCTCAATCAGGTCGAAGCCACGCGTCTCACGTTGGAAAAGGATCCTTTGCAGACCACGGCCCGCGAACAAGCCGCCATCGATGCCTCCCGGTTGAAATCCGATTTTCTCGCGAACATGAGTCACGAGATCCGCACGCCGATGAACGGTGTGATCGGCATGACCAGCCTTCTGCTCGATTCACCTTTGAACGAGGTCCAGCGCGATTACGTCGAAACCATCCGCACGAGCGGCGACAATCTGCTCTCGATCATCAACGACATTCTCGATTTTTAGAAAATCGAAGCCGGCAAGATGACGCTGGAGCGGGTGGAGTTCAACCTGCACGAATGCATCGAACAGGCCTTTGACGTCCTCGCCTTCCGCGGCCACCAGAAAGGCCTCGAGCTGGCCTACGAAATCGCCACCGATGTCCCCGTGGCGGTCCTGGCCGACAGCATCCGGCTGCGGCAGATCATCATCAACCTGCTCAGCAATGCCATTAAGTTCACCGACAAAGGAGAGGTGGTTCTCACCGCCTCTGTCACCCGGCGGCGCGAGTCAGCGTGTGAAATCACCTTCGCCATTTCCGATACCGGCATCGGCATGACTCCCATCGCCCAAAAACTCCTCTTCAATTCCTTCCAGCAGGTCGACTCGTCCCCGACCCGCCGGCATGGGGGAACGGGACTTGGCTTGGCCATTTGCAAGCGTCTCGTGGAACTGATGGGCGGGACTATTTCCATGGAGAGCACTCCCAATGTCGGATTGAAGTTCATCTTCACCATCTGGCTCACCGCCATCACCACGCCCAAGACCGTTGAGCTTTCCGCCGCCCAACTCCGTCCCGGACAGACGCAGTTGCTGGTGATCGAAGACCATAAAACCAACCGGCATATCCTGGATACCCAGCTCTCCGCCCGCGGATTCATCGTGACGACTGTCCCCAGCGCCACCGCCGCGCTCGCGGTCATGGCGAGACATGCACCATTCGCGGCCGTGATTACGGACCAGCTTATGCCCGGGATGGATGGCATCGCCTTTGCCCGAACCGTCCGGCAGCAGGCTCCCTTCGCGAACGTGACGCTCATCCTGCTCTCCTCATCGCCCTTGTCGCGGACCGGGACGGACGAAAATCTCTTCATTGCCCAAATCTCAAAGCCCACCAAAATTCCCCAGTTACTGGCGGCCCTGTCCCGGGCCGTGTCCGCCCCCCTTGCGCCCAAAGGCGAGGCCGGGGCGCTCCTCGCTTCCCCACAATCATTGAGTCACCGCTTTCCACTCGTGATTCTGGCCGCGAAGGACAACGCGGTAAACCAAAAGGTCATCCGGCAATTGCTAATCCGATTGGGATTTGAGGCGGACTTGGTGGCCAACGGAGCGGAAGCCGTGGCCGCGACCGGGCGAAAAAAATATGACCTTATCCTCATGGACATCCAGATGCCGGTGATGGATGGAATCCAGGCCATGAAAAAAAATCCGGGCCGGGGCCCAGCCTGTGCCGCGGATCGTGGCCCTGACCGCCAACGCCCTGTCCGACGATCGCGCCCGCCTGCTCGCCGAGGGCTTCGACGACTACCTGAGCAAGCCCATTCCCGTCCGTTTGCTCGAGGAAATGATCGAGCGGCAGGGTCAGCTGATTCTCAGTCGCGACCAGCGGATCCAATAATCCCGGCACCTACCGCCACTCGTGGCGGGGATATCGCCGGGACAATTCCGCCTTCACCTTGGGATACATCTCCCGCCAGAAAACGGCGAGGTCATCCGTCACTTGGATCGGTCGTTGGTTTGGTGCCAGCACTTCGATCTTCACCGGCACGCGGCCGTGCCCAACCGTGAACCTTCCCTCAATGCCGTAGAGTTCCTGGATGCGCGCGCTCAAGACGGGAGGACCTTCCTTAGAATACGTGAGCCGGGATTTGCGTCCGTTCGCCATCGTGAGGCGTTCCGGCAGGTAGTCATCAATGACGGCCAGTTGCTCCGCGGTGAGCCAGTCTTTCAGCACCGGCATCACCGGCTTGTCCTTGATGTCGCGATAGCCGAGTTCGCCGTAGCAGATTTGTTCGATCAGGGTCGCGCGGTCGCTCTCGGTGATGGGATTCACTTCCAGCTCCGGAAACCATTCCGCCAGGCGGTTGACGCGGACAATCCATTGTTCGACCGCCTCGTCCCAGGCCTCGAGTTTCAGCCGGCCCGCCAGCACTTCCTTGGTGAGCAGCGCGGCCGCGGCGTCGAGCGGAGCCTCGTCGCTACTCGCCTTGGCTTCGAGCACCAGATCGCGAAAGCGGCGCTCCCGCCGCGTGACGACCCGCCGGATGGTTTCATCGTAGGAAACACCCTTGGTTTCATGATAATCGTCCGGAAAGAGCTCGCGCAGCCACGCTTCGTCCACGGCAGTGGCGAGCGAGAGCAGCACGCTCACTTCCCCGCCGCGGCCGCCGATTTCGTTGATCTCGGCCGCCACCAGTAAAGACGATTTCTGGATCGCACTCTCACGCGCCAACACCCCGCGGCGTTGATGCACCAGCTCGCAGCGCAGCGTGCCGGCATCGAGGCGCTTCGCCAGCTGGTCGGAAAATCCCGCCAGCACGCATTTGCGGATCTCGGCTCCATCCACGCGACGCTCGCTCACATCGAGTCCCTCGGCCCGGGCGATTTCCAGAAATTGTTCGAACAGCGGTCCAACCTGCCGGGCTCCTTGCGCGTGAATGCCGAGGTGCCGGCAGGCCTCGAGGCCGTAATTCACCTTGGCCGCATAGCGCCACGCCCGCATCAGCAGGAAAAAATCACTCTCATGTTCCTCGCCCACGAGATCCTCCCGCGCCCGTTCCGCTTCCTTGGAAATTCCCCGCAGGAGAAAATTCCGTCCCTGCGTTAACGCCGCCATCAGCGCCACCGAACGCACGCATCCGCGTTCCTCCGCCGCGAGAAACATCCGCGCATAGCGGGGATGCACCGGAAAGCGCAGCATCTTGCGGCCCAGCTCGGTGATGCGACGGTGGGTGGAGTTGCGCCCTCCTGGAGACGCGACCTCCGGGTCGCGTTCCGCTAGCGACCGGGAGGTCGCAGCTCCAACGGCTGACAGCGCGCCCAAATCGGCCAGCAGCATTTCCGCACGCTCCAGCCCTTTCGGATCGGGTTTTTCCAGCCAGGGAAATGCGAAGACATCATCGATACCGCTCGCCTTGAGCGTCAGCACCACCTCGGACAAATCGAGGCGTTTCACCTCGGGCAATTCCTGCAAGGGGCGCTGGGCGTGTTCGCGTTCCGTCCAGAGGCGCACGCACACGCCGGGGGCTGTGCGGCCCGCCCGGCCCGCGCGCTGGTCCGCGCTCGCGGCGGAAATTTTTTCCACCAGCAGGGTGTTGATCCCGCGGTGAGGGTCGAACCGGGCCATCCGCGCCAGTCCGCTGTCGATGACCGCGGTCACTCCTTCAATCGTCAGCGAGGTTTCGGCCACATTCGTCGAAACGATGATCTTGCGCGTGTCGTAACGCGCCACCGCCCGGTCCTGCTGTTCGGGCGGGAGTTCGCCGTGCAGGGGAAACGTCACAAAGTCCCGCAAGGCCCGGGAGCTTTCGATCGCCTGCACCGTTCGCCCGATCTCGTAGGCGCCAGGCATGAACACCAGAAAATCGCCGGTCACTCCCGGCGCCATCCGCTCGCACTCGCGGACGGCCACATCCCAGACCGGTTCGGTCTCGAAATTGACGGCCTTCGCCAGGTACTGGATCGCCACCGGAAAACTGCGGCCTTGCGACACGAGCACGTCGCAGGGGGCGAGATAGGTCTTGAGCGCACCCGCATCCAGCGTCGCCGACATCACGATCAACTTCAGGTCGGGCCGCGTCGTTTGCTGGATCTGCACCGCCCGCGCCAGCGAGATGTCGCCGTAAAGGTGGCGCTCGTGAAATTCATCGAAGACGATCGTGCTGACACCGCGCAACCGGGCATCGAACGACATTTGCCGCAGGAGGATTCCCTCGGTGACAAAACGAATCCGGGTTTTTTCGCTCACGCGTGACTCCAGGCGGATTTGATACCCGACCTCGTCGCCCAACGGGGTTCCAACTTCCTCGGCCACCCGCTTGGCCAGCAGACGCGCGGCGAGCCGGCGCGGTTGCAGCACCACGATCTGGCCCTGGTCGCCCAGCAATCCATGCCGCAGCAGCATCTGCGGAATCTGTGTCGATTTGCCCGACCCGGTCGGCGCCTGCACGATGAGCCGGCTCGACGCCCGCAACGCCGCCACCACGGCAGATTCGAGTTCGTAAATGGGCAGATCGCGCGGCGACATTCGCGGCAACCTCAACACTCAACGTCCAACGTTCAACGCCCAACTTTCAAAGAAACACCTCTTCCGCTCATTGAGCGTTGGGCGTTAAACGTTGGACGTTGAGCGTTCTGCGCCCGCCCGCGGCGCGGCCGGTGAGTAACCGGTGAATGAGATTACTCCCAAGTTATTCACGTTTTTTCCGGCGCAAAAGTTGTGAAGAACAATGCCTTCACTTTCCCGGAATGAACGGCACCGTCTTCCTCGTTCCTTGATAGAACAGTCGCAGCGCGGCGGCCTGAAAAACCCGCCGAAAGCACGACTGGGATAATCCCGGGCGACCGGGGAAAGGTTGGTGGCAGCTGGTGCCACCCTCCCCTTCCGACCCTGCGAAAGCAGGATGCGGCAGGCAGATATCACCAGTTCCTCTGGCCGGAGTCGTGTCCGGTCAGTTCATCCACGAACCAGGAGCTGAGCGGCAAGGCGCGATCAGAAACCGCGCATGAGCCGAGTCAGGCCTACGGACCGTTTCGATCCGTGCGCCGACGCAGTTACCCAGAGGGTAAATGGTTGCTACTGCGCAGACCAGAACGCAGTTGCATTTCCCGGCGGGACCACCCCGCCAAAAGGCCCGGCTCGTTCACGAGCGGGGCGCGTAAAGGAGATGTGACCGCGGGGAGTGAGCGAGCCTGGCAAAGCTCGTCAACCTCCTCAATTGGGGCGGCGTGAAAAACCGCGTCACCCCACTGCAAAAGCGAATGCAACCTGAGAGGTAAGAGGTCAGACCCGTAACGCGGGGCCAACGTCCGGTCACAAGCCGGAGCCGTCCCCGTGGCAAGGGTGCCGACGCGAAGTGTTAAAGATTGCAGGCGTGTCCGCACCACGTTCAGCGAGCCATCTCCGGCAGGAGGTGTCCGAACTGGGCGAAGAGACCTCACTCGAAAGATCCTAACCGGCGACGGTCAGGACGGTCCCGCCATGAGACCGAAATATCCGCATGCCGCGGAGAGTGGCGTCGGGGAGCACACAGCCCGCGAAAGCGAGAGCGCCCAACCGTGTGCCATCGGGAAAGAGCGCGTGGCGAACGCCCACCCCCAAATTTGGCCCCGGGACCGCAAGGTTCCGGGGCCTTATTTTTTTCAGAATCAGCGCGGAGACCTGCGCGCAGCGGACCAGCCGCGACAAAGGAATCGACCCATCCTCCGGCCACGCCCAGTATCTTCCTCATGTACTCTCGTTTTCTTCTACTCCTGTTGGTGGCCGGTGTACTGGTCATCAAGGTCGCGGCTGAGTCCGCTTCAGCCGCGGCGAACGGTGCGATTCCCCTGTGGTCCGGCCAAGCTCCCGATGCGCTCGGAGAACGGCCGGAAGACCAGCCCACCCTCACGGCTTACCTTCCCCAGCCCGCCTACCGCAACGGTGCCTCCATGTTGATTCTGCCGGGCGGGGGATACAGGGCCCTGGCCGACCATGAAGGTTATGCTTACGCCCATTGGCTCGCAGCTCAAGGGGTCAGTTGTTATGTCCTCAAATACCGGCTCGGCTCCAGCGGCTATCGCCATCCGGTCATGTTGCACGATGCCGCGCGGGCCCTGCGGATGGTGCGGGCCTTTGCGAAACGCGATGGGCTCGATGCCAACCGGGTGGGCCTCATCGGCTCTTCCGCCGGCGGCCATCTGGCCTCCACGCTGATGACCCACTTTGACTCGGGTCATCCCGACTCGCCCGACGCTTTCGAACGCGAAAGCTCCCGTCCCGACCTCGGGATTCTTTGCTATCCGGTGATTACCCTTGGCGAATTTGCCCATGCCGGCTCACGCCAACAATTGCTTGGGACAACCCCTGCACCCGAGCTTCTCCAACTGCTTTCCAACGAGTTCCAGGTCACGCCCCAAACCCCGCCCTGCTTTATCTGGCACACGATGGAGGACAAAAGCGTTCCCGTGGAAAACTCCCTGCTTTTTGCCGCTGCTTTGCGCCGCGCCGGAGTGCCCTTCTCGCTGCATATCTACGAAACGGGCGCCCATGGGCTCGGCCTCGGGCGGCCGGGCAAGCCGGCGCCTCCCTGGGCCGATCAATGCCTGTACTGGCTGCGCGAACGAAAATTTCTACCTTAAGCGGAGTTAGACAACTCCTGTCCGGCAGGACAGGGACCGAAACACGTTTGTAACGGGCACGAATCGTGCCTGCTGACCTTCGGCCTTGCCTTCGCGAGGCGCGTTGCCCACGTTGGACCTCTTTTTCCAACGACCACGCATGAACCAGAACATCCGTAACATCGCCATTATTGCCCACGTCGACCATGGCAAAACCACGCTCGTCGACAAACTGCTCAAGGAAGGCGGAGTTTATCGCGCCAATCAGCAGGTCGAGGAACGCGCCATGGACTCCATGGACCTCGAAAAGGAAAAGGGTATCACGATCAAGGCGAAGAACACGTCCGTCCACTGGAAGGACAAGACCATCAACATCGTCGACACGCCCGGCCACGCCGATTTCGGCGGCGAAGTTGAACGCGCGCTCCGCATGGTCGACGGCGTGCTCTTGCTCGTCGACGCCTACGACGGACCCCAGGCCCAGACCCGTTTTGTGCTCCGCAAGGCCCTCGCCCACGGCCTCAAGGTCGTCATCGTCATCAACAAGATCGACCGTGAGAACGCCGAGCCGGCGAAGATGTACGACAAGGTGCTCGAGCTGCTGATGGAGCTCAACGCCACCGAGGAGCAGTTCGATGCTCCCGTGGTTTACGGTTCCGGCCGCGATGGCTACATGATGCTGCACTTGGGCGAGGCAAAGACGGACATGTCCCCGCTTTTCCAGACGATCCTCGACCACGTCCCACCCCCGTTCGCCAAACCGGACGAGCCTTTCCACATGCTGGTCTCCAACATCGATTGGAGCGATTACGTAGGCCGTATCGCCATCGGCAAGATCCTCGGTGGCAATGCGACGGTCGGCGACGCCATCTTCGTCATCCGCAATTCCGACGGCAAACGCGTGCGCGCCAAGATCACGAAAATCTTTGAGTTCACCGGCCTCGGCACTGCCGAAGCCCCGACCGGCGTGGCCGGCAACATCGTCGGAATCTCCGGCGTCGAGGATATCGATATCGGCGACACCATCACCGCCGACGAAAACGGCCACGCCCTGCCGTTCACCCAGATCGATCCTCCCACCCTCGAGATGCAGTTCTGCGTCAACGACGGTCCCCTGGTCGGCCGCGAAGGCAAACTCGTCACTTCCCGTCAGCTCCGCGAGCGTCTCTTCCGCGAGCTCAAGACGAACGTTTCCATCAAAATCGAGGATTCCGAAAAAGCCGGCGTCTTCAACGTGAAGGCCCGTGGTGCGATGCAGATCGCGGTGCTCGTCGAGACCATGCGCCGCGAGGGTTTCGAACTCCTCGTCTCCCGCCCGACCGTCATTGAGAAAATCGTGGATGGCCACCGTCACGAACCGTTCGAGACCGTCTGGATCGAAGTCCCCGACGAGTGCGTGGGTGCGATCATGCAAAATCTCGCCAACCGCAAGGGCCGGCTCACCAACATGGAAAAGCTGCCACATACCACCATGATCGAGGCGGCGATCACCACGCGCGGCCTCATCGGCATGGAAATCGACGTCGTCAACGCCACCAGCGGTCGCGGCGTGCTCAGCCAT
>CAMAPG010000056.1 GCA_945859965.1 Opitutus sp. GAS368
GTTCACTGCGGGTGAGTGCCTTGGCGATCTCCAGGTGCTCCGCAATGTTGGAAAGTGCCTCCCCGCTGACGACCTGCGCCCGGGGGTTCCCGGTGGCGGCGAACGACTGCAGGGCGGCATCGCCGACATAGACGGCGGAGCGCAGCGCCGCGGTTTCGAGGATGACCGCGTGGGTGTGATTGACCCAGTCGCTGCTGGCCACCGACCGGTTGATGTTCCGCACCGCGCTCACGGCGACGGTGATGCAAACGGCGACAATGAGCAGGAAAAAGATCAGGACACGTCCGATGGTTTTATCATTCACAGGCGGGCGGTGTTAGGGCTTCAGCTTGGAGCGTAGTATTTTCAGCTTCTCGGGAGTGGAGTCGGGATCCCGGGCAGGGGGGTCGGTTTTTACCACCGTATAAAGAGCACGTTTGATATATGTCTTATAATCAAACGTGAACTCCGAGGCAAAAGTCCAATTGGCTTTGAGCGAAGCGGCCACCTTGACGGCGATTTCCCGGACGGTCGGACCGGAGCGCTCAAGTTGGATGAAATATTTCCGGCTGTTAAAGTCGAGGTAGGCGCGGCTCTCGGCGACATAACAGATCGCGTGGCCGACGTTCTTGCCGACCATTTCCACGCGGATCAACCGGGTTTCGTAACCCTTCTGCTTGAGGATGTGGTCCGCGAGGACGGCGTAGTCGATGCAATTGCCGCTGCGTGACGAGAGAAACTCAGCGGGGTTCTGCACGTCGAACGGGTGCATATCGAAGGTGAAATCCTCGAAGTACTTGGCGAACCGCTTGGGCGTCAGCTTGGGATCGTTCAACAGTTCATTGACGGTCACCGCCTCCACGCGGACCAGGGCGAGCATCCAGGCGATGCCGGTCAGGCAGAATCTCCTGCACCGTGAACGGTGGGTCCATACCGCCATGTCAGTCCATCGATGAAGACGAGTGGCGGCGGTCGCAAGCGTTGTCGGTATGCGACGCGATCATGCGCGCGCGCCAAGCCGGCGGCGCGTTCTTGCCTCAGGCATCAGCAATTTCCAAGGGAATGGTTTTGGCGATCCGGGGCAATACCCCGGTCTCGAAAAAATGCACCGCGGCGTGCGTGATCACCTTGAGCGCGGAGTCCACCGGAATGTTGTAATGTACCGGCGGGGGCCAGAGGGAGGGTGGATCCGAGCGCCCTCCCACGGACACGATTCCGATCCCCGAAAAAACATCCCCGCGATATTTGAGGAGGGTCGTGATCAGGGCGGAGAGGGGCACCGGGGCGGCCGCCAGCACGGCGTCGTTTTTTCGCAGCGATGACGAGAATCGCCGGAGCACCTGAAACTGGGCCTCGGTTTGTAAAGGGAGGGTGACGACTTCCCCGTGGATCGGCCGGCGCGCCCAGGATTGGCACGCGGTGAGAAAGATTTCCTGCTGCCGTTGCACGCCGTGGGCCAGGGCTTGGTTGATTAAAAAAAAGATCCGGCTGTAGCCCAGGCGGGAGAAACGGCGGGTGGCATGCCGGATCGCACCGTCCAGGTCGAAGTTCACATAAGGCAGGTAGATCCCCGGAGCGCAGTGACCAAAGACCAGCGAGGGCCGGGCGGATTCCTGGAACAGGTGTTGGTGCTTTTCCGACAAGCTGCGCAAGAGCAGCAACTCGTGCCAGTGGTCTTGCTTCGCGCCCTGGCTGATCGCCCGCAGGCGCGCGTCGGTGCATTTTTCCAGGGTCAGCTGGATGCCATGCGCCTGCAGGCGTTGCGCAAGCAGGAAGAGAAGGTCGCCCCAGCGGCTGCGCGTATGCGAATCCGAATAGTCCCGGTTTTGATAGACCACCCGCACGGTTTTCAGAGTGGATGTGGGTGGAGGGTATTTGACCTCACCGCTGATCGCAATCCCCTGGCGCGGTTTGATCGTCACCACGCCCTCCCGCGCCAGCCGGTGGAGCGCGCCCTGCAAGGTCCGGCTGCCCACGCCCAATTGTTTGGCCCACGCCCGGGTGCTGGGCAACGGGTCCGCGAGTTCGCCGTGCAGGATCTGGCCTCGCAAATGCGCGGTCAGCTGTTCGTCACGGCTGTGCAAAAAACCCATGGCTTAAAACATGGGGCCGGGCTGACCTCTGACAACGTGTTTATCCTGCATGCGCGATGGCGGGAGTGAACGCCACGGTTGCGAGGATTCCTATTTGAGACTGGCGGCGAGGTCGGCGACGGCAGCACTGGCCAGCAGGTTGCCCGCGGGCTTTTGGTACGGCAGCATGGTTTTGGTGTAGCGGTAAAATCCGCTGCTGTAGTCGAGGTCCTCGCAATTCGGGCTGTCGGGTACGTAGGCGAGGCTCGTGTCGTTCATATAGCCGCAGGGCAGGGTGAGCGGAGTGGGAGAGGTGCGCTTGATCTGTCGCCCGATGCCCAGCAGGGGTTCGCAGGGCATGCCGGCCAGGCCCACATCCCCCACTCGCAAAACGACGGTGCGCAGGGAAATTGACTGCGGCGCTTCGTGCAGCCGGTTCTCCCGATGAAAGGCGAGCGCCCATTTCAGCCAGTCGCGAATCGGCTCAATCAGGCAACGCCGGTAAGGCAGGGACATGTTGCTGGGGAAATTCAATCCGTCGCAACCGCGCGTTTCCAGATCCTTGCCCAGCGTGCAGTTTTCGAGAAAAGCCTCCGCCTTGACCAAGCGGGCTTCCAGCTCCGCTTGTGGCGGCACTTCCCGGAAGGGCAGCGCCACTGTCCGCCAGAGCAAGCGCAGGTCGTGGCGCTTCGAGGGTTGCAGGTTGCGGGCGATGGCCTGGAACGTCTCACCCAGCTGGTGGCCGTATTTCTCCGCCCGGCGGACGCTGTCCTCGGGCGTGAGCTTCGAAAGCAGTCCCTTGGAATTCGTGTCCCCGGCGCAGCCTTGCAGGAAGGCGACCGGAATCCCGCCGAACGCGGCCGACAAATCGTCGCAGGCCACCTGCGGAAATTCGCCGTGCACGAGGGGATGGTCGCAATGGAAGGCCGTGACGGGATGGCCGGTGAAATGCGCCAGCATCGCCACCGGCCGGTTTTTCGCGTCGAAAAATCCGACGACGAAAGCGTCGTCATCGATGTCCCCGGCGAAATCCTCGCCGAGGAGCAGACGGTCCTCTTCGCGCATGAGATAGGTCGAGCCGTCCGCGCGCCAGCCTTTGCGATTGTGCGTGATCCGGCGTTCGTGACCGGCGCCGTAGCGCACCGTGACATCCACCAGGCTCGAATTCACGCGCTCCGCGGCGGCGAGAAAACCCTTGAGCAATTCCTGGCCCTCCCAGGTGAGTTCCTCCTCCGGCAGCACGAAGTCCGGCATGACCTGCCCGATGTGATACTGGTTTTTGGCCAGCTTCACCACGCAATGGTTGTGCGAGGAAAAACAGAGGGTCTGTTCCTTGGTGAGCCCCAGCACCTTCGCCACGCGCTCGCGCAGCAGATTGCTGACGGGATAATAATGCGTCAGGAAGTGCGACGTCAGGATGGCAATCTTCACGTCGCCTTCCCGCAGCAGGAGCAGGCTGCTCTTGAGCGGCCCGAAGATCTCGCTGGCGATATTGCCGAGCTGGGTCCGGCCCTGGCTGCCACTTTTGGCGTGGACGGAAAACGTTTCGGCGGCGACTTGGAGCATGGGAGAGGGGATCTCTGGTGGAAGTGAGTGGAAGCAGGGCCCGGTATCGGAGGGTGGGATCTCAGGCGAGTTCGGGCCCAAATGAAAGTCCCGGCGTCTGCTCCCATTTTTAAAGCACAAACCGGCGGTTTGCTTCCTCCTTCCGGGATCTGGTCAGAAATTCGCTGGCGGCGCCCCTGCCGGAGGACCACGCTGCGTTTCAGCATCCCATGATTACCCCCGGCTCTCTTACCCGTGCTCCTGTTTCGCGTCGCGATTTCATTTCCCGGATGACGGCGGGCGTCGCGGTCTTGCCCCTGATGGGTGCGGCTGCTTCGGCGACCGCGGCACCGCCTGCGCTTCCTCCTCCCGTCGCAGAGCGGCGTTCGGCGACGATCCACGCCTTTGCGAAGCCACTGCAATTCCTGTCCTATGACGACACGGCGGCACTGATCGCGGAAGCAGGCTACGGCGGGGTGGATTATACCGTGCGTCCGGGCGGGCATGTTGAACCGGCAAAAGTCGCGGATGATCTGCCCCGGGCCGTTGCGGCGGCGAAGAAAGCAGGGCTGGCGGTCGAAATGATCAGCACCGCGATCACCAGCGCCCGGGACAAACACACCGAGCCGTTGTTGCGCACGGCGGCGCAGCTGGGGGTGAAGATCTATCGCTACGGCGCTTTCACCTACGACGAAACCCTGGGAATCTGGCCCACGCTGCAAAAGCATCGCGCGGCGATCCAGGAACTCGCGGCGCTAAACCAAAGTCTCGGGCTGCACGGGGCGATCCAGAATCACGCCGGCCCGCGGGTGGGCGGTCCGCTCTGGGACCTCTACGAACTGTTGCGCGACGTCGATCCGCGCTGGAGCGGCGTGCAATACGACATCCGCCATGCCGTGGCCGAAGGCGGCCAGTCCTGGCCGCTCGCACTGCGGCTGCTGGCGCCGTGGATCAAATCCACCGACCTCAAGGATTTCAAATGGCAGCAGACCTCCGGCAAGGCCGTGATCGAGAATGTGCCGCTCGGCGAAGGCATCGTGCCGTTCGAGGCCTATTTCAAGCGGGTGCGCGAGCTGCAGCTTTCCGGGCCGATCTCCGTGCATTTTGAATATGCTCCGTTCGAACACGCAGCCAAACCCCTCACCGGGGCGGAGAAACGCCCGCGTTTCCTCGAGGCGATGAAGCAGGATCTGGCCGTGTTGAAGCGGTACCTTGCCGCCGCCCGGCTCGGCTGAAGAGGGGCCATGGCTCCGGCCCGATCCATTGCGATTGCCCGGGTGGGCTCGGGCTTCGAGCGTGAGCCGCTGCTGCGTCCATTCGGCTTCAAGGGCGGATATATGTCGGAGATCTGGCAAACCGCGGTTGCGCTGGAGGGCGACTCGGGCCGGCGGGGCGTCGGCCTTTGTTCGCAAAATGTGCTGTGGAGCGATGCGCAGGTCTTCGCCCACCATTCGGAAAGCGAGGGCAATGCCTTGATGTATGCGCTGACCGAACGCGCGTTGCAGCAGCTCAAAGGGCAGTCTTTTGCGAACCCTCTCGAGTTGCTCGACGCCATCCGTCCGGAACTCTCGGCCCACGCAAAAAAAATCACCGGACATCCTGCACTGCGGGAGACGTTCGTCCTGAACGCGCTCGTCGGGATCGATTTCGCCGCGTGGCTGCTCTACGCCCGCGAGAACGGGATCGGGCATTTCGACGACTTGATTCCGCCGGCGTATCGTCCGGCGCTGGCGACCCGCCACGACCGGCTCGCGAGCATCCCCTTGATGGCGTACGGTGTGCCGGTTGCGGAAATCAAGACGGCCGTCGAGCAGGGATATTTTTTCCTGAAAATCAAAATCGGCCAGCCCGGCACCCAGGCGGAAATGCTCGAGCGGGACAAGACCCGGCTCAGCGCAATCCATGCGGCGATTGGCGATGCGCGGACACCGCACACCGCGAACGGCCGGCTGCCGTATTATTTCGATGCGAATGGGCGCTATGAAAACAAGGACACGCTGCTCCGCCTGCTCGAGCACGCGAAGGCGATCGGGGCCTTCGGGCAGATTGCGCTGATCGAGGAACCGTTTCCCGAGAAGCTGGAAACGGATGTCAGCGATATTCCAGTCCGGCTCGCCGCCGATGAAAGCGCCCACACCGACCATGATGCACTCAAACGCATCGAGATGGGTTACCGGGCCATCGCGCTGAAACCGATCGCGAAAACCCTGAGCATGTCGCTCAAGATCGCCCGGCTCGCGCACGAGCGCGGCGTGCCTTGTTTCTGCGCGGACCTCACGGTCAATCCGCTGCTGCTCGAGTGGAATAAGAACGTCGCCGCGCGGCTCGCCCCGTTTCCCGGTCTGGCCGTTGGCCTGGTCGAAACCAATGGCCATCAGAATTACCGGAACTGGGAAACGCTGCGCAGCCACCACCCCGCGCCGGATGCCCCCTGGGCGCGCCCGCGTCACGGACTGTTCGAACTCGACGCCGATTATTACGCGCAGAGCGGCGGGATTTTCCTGAATTCCCCGCACTATGAAAAACTGGCGGGTGTTGGCGGATAGAACGCGGCTCCGACCTCTGTCGGCGAGCGACATGATGCGGACCGGAAGAGGCGCTGATCGCATGGGTCAGGACGGTTCCATTGGGGATCGGGAGGCCTGAAGGAGAAGCGCGGTGCCTGGTGCTGAATCCGATGCAGCCGAACGCGAAGCCAGCGAGTACCGGGTGACGGGTTGCCGCCCACGGTTCAGGCATTCGAAATCTCGAGAGGAATGATCTTGGAGAGCTTTGGCAGGAAGCCGGTTTCGAAGAAATGCACGGCGGCGTGGGTGATCGCCTTTATCGCGGGTTCGAGCATGATGTAATAACGCATCGCCGGAGGCCAGCTGACGGGAGGATCCGCGGCACTGCCCACGGAGATCATCTCGATCTCCGGGAAAATGTCACCCCGGTATCTCAGGAACGTCGTGATGACGGCGGCAAAATTCACTGGTGCCATCACGAGCACTCCGTCCATTTTCTGCAGTGAGGACGAAAACCGGTGGAGTTCATGAAACTGCGCCGCTGGTTCCCTTGGGATGCAGACGATTTTTCCGGAGATAGGCCGGTGAGGCCAGGACTGGCAGGCGGTTACAAAGGCATCCCGCAGCCGGTGCAACCCGTAGGCGGCTCCCTCATTGATCAGAAAGTAAATTTGCTGGCGCCCAAGCCGTGAGAAGTGCCGGATGGCGTGCCGGATCGCGCCTTCGAGGTCAAAATTAACGAAAGGCAGGTCGATTCCCGGTGCGCAGTGACCGAGGACCAGGGCGGGTCGTCCGGAATGATGGAAGTGGAGCTGGTTTTTTTCCGACAGGCTTCTCAAGACGAGAAACTCGTGCCGGTAGTTCTTTTCCTTCACCCGGCTGATCGCCTGCAGGCGGATATCCGTGCACTTTTCCAGGATCAGCTGGATGCGGTGCGGTTGCAGTCGCTGGGAAAGCAAAAGAGCAGGTTTCCCCAACGGTTGCGGTTGTAGGGGTCCGAATATTCCCCGGTCTGATAGACAAGACGCACGGTCTTGACGCTTGGCACCGGAGAGTGCCGCCGGTGGTGGTGGGCAAGGAAGACTCCCTGCCGGATTTTGATTTCGACGATCCCTTCCCGCTGGAGGGACAGCAGCGAACGATGAAGGGTCCTGCTACCCACGCCCAGACGTTTGGACCACTCGCGGGTGTTCGGGAGCGGTTCAGTGAGTTTACCCAGGAGGATCTGGCTTCTCAGGTAGTCTGTCAGCTGCTCATCGCGGCTGTGAAGAAAGGCCATCGGAGGGGGTAAGATCGACAGCTGATGGGTGATAACACGTTTTTCACCGGGGAGGCGGGTGGCCACAATCGTCAAAGCCGGACCGGCACGTTTTTTTCACGGTGGGCCGGGTTGCTATTTCAGGGTGGCCTTGAGTCCCGCCACGGCCGCACTGGCCAGCCGGTCCCCCGCCGGTTGCAGATAAGGCAACATGGTAGGGGTATAACGATAGAAGCCGCTGACATAATCCAGATCTTCGCAGTTCGGACCGTCTGGAATGTAGCCCAAGCTGGTGTCGTTCATATAACCGCAGGGCAGGGTAAGCGGAGTGGGCGATGAGCGCTTGATTTGCCGTCCGATGCCCAGCAGGGGTTCGCAAGGCATCGCGGCAATGCCCACATCACCCACCCGCAAGACGACTGTCAGCAAGGAAACCGACGTGGGGGCTTCATGCAGCCGGTTTTCCCGGTAGAGCGAAAGGGTCCAGGCCAGCCAGTCGCGGATCGGCTCGATCAGGCGTCGCCGATAGGGAAGGGACATGTTGCTGGGCACATTCAAACCGTCGCACACGCGCGTTTCCAGGGCATTCCCCTGGTTGCAGCGTTCGATGAAGGCCTCCGCCTTGGCCAGCCGTGCGGCCAATTCTTCCGCCGGAGGCACTTCGCGGAACGGCAGCGTCACCGTCTGCCAAAGCAGGCGGATGTCATTGCGGACGGATGTCTGGAGGTTGCGGGCGATGGCTTGAAAGGTTTCGCCCAGCTGATGCCCGTACTTTTCCGCCCGTCGGACGTTTTCCTCCGCCGTCAGGAGGGAAAGCAATCCCTTGGAGTTAGTGTCCCCGGCGCAACCTTGAAGAAAGGCGACCGGAATGCCTCCGAAGGCCTCCGAGAGATCGTCGCACGCCACTTGGGAGAATTCTCCATGCACGATGGGGTGGTCGCAATGAAAGGCGGTGACGGGATGGCCGGTGAAATGACCGATCATGGTCACCGGCTGGTTCTTCGCATCGAAGAATCCGACGACGAAGGCGTCGTCGTCGATGTCACCTGAAAAATCCTCGCCCAGGAGCAGGCGGTCCTCTTCGCGCATGAGGTAGGTGGTCCCATCCGCGCGCCGTCCCTTCCGGTTATGCGTGATCCGGCGTTCATGGCCTGTTCCGTAACGTACCGTAACGTCCACCAGGCGGGAACTGAGCCGCCCCGCCGCCGCGAGATATCCCTTGAGCATCTCCTTGCCCTCCCACGTCAGCTCTTCCTCCGGTACGATATAGTCCGGCATGACCTTGCCGATGTGGTACTGATTGTTATTGAGCTTCACCGCACAGTGATTGTGCGAGGAAAAACACAGGACCTGCTCCTTGGGAATGCCCAGGGCCTTCCCCACCCGGTCGCGCAGCAGATTGCTGATGGGGTAGTAGTGGGTCAGAAAGTGGGAGGTTAGAATCGCGACCTTCAGTTCGCCATCCCGCAGCAGGATCAGGCTGTTCTTGAGCGGCCCGAAAATTTTGCTCGCCTTGTTGCCGAGCAAGGTCCGGCCCTGGCTTCCGACCTGGGCATTGATGGCGAAGGTTTCTGCTGCTGCCTGGATCATTATGTTACCCTGGATTTTAACTGCGGGGTTTGATGCTTGGAGCCGGCTTGCACTGCATGTCGCGGTGGATTCAAGACAGTCGGTGGGAAATGGAAAGTCCGGGTCGCTGCTGCCATTTGAGTTGCAGGCTGGAAGTGGTCCGCGGCCTTGGCGGGTTCATCCCGGCGGCATGTGGGCGTTGACCGTGAACCGGTTTCCGGCTTTGCGGCCGTGCGCAGCTGCTTGCGGGTGACTTTGCCTGTTTTCGTTTGGGTCCGACCTCTCCAAGATCAGCCCAAAAAAGGGCCGCGGTCGAAACCGCGGCCCTTGACCAAAATGATGCCGGCGGTGGATTAGAAATCGCGGCTTACGCGAAATTTGATCTGGCGCCTCGGACCGGCGAACATCTGTCGGGCCGCCACGGAGCGCATGATGTACTGCTCGTCCGCGATGTTTGAGACGTTCAAGGCGAAGCGATATTTGTCCCACCGGTATTGGATGAAGGCGTCGGCGGTCGTGACCGAGGGGAAGAAAAACAGGTTCTCCGCGTCCACCGCCCGCTTGCCCGTGTACTGCATGCCACCGCCGACGGCAAAGCCCTTGAGGGGGCCGTTGGAGAAATCATATCGGGTCCATCCCGAGTAGGTGTTCTGCGGCAGATTGCGGGGGAGACGTTTGTCCCCGTGCAATGCCGCCTGGCCGGTTCCGACCGGGATCTTCATGTCAAGGATTCCTCCGCCGAGGTTGACCTGCCAGTTTCGGGTGACGTTCAGGAACAGCTCGATTTCGACTCCATTCACCCCCTGGAGGCTATTGACGGTTCTCCAGCCTTGGAGGACCCGGACGGGATCCGGATCGATGCCGAGGATGTTGGTCAGATTCGATTCATAGACGGCGAGGCTGCCGCCGAGCCGGCCATCAAAGAATGCGGATTTCACGCCGATTTCGTCCATGTTGCCCTGCTGATTGGGGAAGGTCGTGCCGTCAGGCTGGACGCCGAAGTTGGGGTTGTATGTTTCCGAATGATTGTAGAAGACGGAGAATGCCTTGATCGGCTTGTACACCACGCCGTACTTGTACGACCACTCCTGGTCGGCATTGCGATTGCCGTTTCGGTTTGTAGTCAGAAGGAGATTCTCCGTCTGCGAGGCAAACCAGTCATAACGCACCCCCGCCACCAGCTGGATCTTCTCGTCCATGAACTTGGCATGATCCTGAGCAGCGAAACCGAACTGATAGTTGTTCGAGTATTGGTTCTGGGTTTTGACCAGGGCCGTTGGCGTGTAGCCGGTGTGAACCGGATTGAACATGTCAATGGGGTCGGGCGAGGGGGTGCCCGGGGCCGGGCCCCAGATGGGGTACCAGTTGCTCTGATAGTCGGTCTGCATGATCGAGAGCAGCTTGTGCTGGCCACCGATCAGACTGAAGTTGTAGACTGAATCGATCGAAAAGCTGGCGGTGAAGTCGTCATTGGCGATGGGACGGTAGCTCCGCAGCACGAAGCGATTGTTGCGCTGGGGGAAACCCGGGATGTAGTCGAGGGCCATGTGATCCCACCAATGGCCATTGGCCAGGATGCGCACGGACCAGTCGGGGTTCACCTGGGTCTCGAGGCTGAGCGTGCCGGCCTGCTTGTCGTTATGCACAAAAGCATCCGCCTCGCCGAAGGTAAATGTCCGGGGCAGGAGGCCAAGCGTGGTGATGCCGCCTTGGAGGAAGGGCACGCCGAAGGTGGTCTCGGTTCCAAACGGATACGATAGCAAGGCGCCGGCGGCGGAGCTGTTGGGGTCGTACGTCTGGGTGAACATCATATTTTCGCCCCAGTGTTTGTAGTATCTTTCCGACATGAATTCACCGAGCACCTTGACTTGCGTGGTATCGGAGGGCCTCCACAGCAGCGTGGGAGTGAGGTTCCAGCGGCGGGTGTAGGCGAAGTCCACATTGACCCCGTTGACGGTGTTGCCGTCATCGCGATACACCCCGACGAGGCGGTAGGCGAGCTTGTCATTGATCGGGGCGGTGTAATCGACTTCGACCTTGTGCTGGCCGTAGTTGCCGTAGGTCAGTGCGAATTGGCCGGCCTTTTTGAAATTTGGCGTCTTGCGAACGCGGTTGACCAAACCGCCCAGGGCGGTGGAGCCGTAAACGAGGGCGGCCGGGCCTTTCAGCACTTCCACCCGCTCGAACTGATACGGTTCGGATCCCAGCTGGCTTTCCCTCTGGTTGTCGAAGATGCCGTCCGTGAACTGGGCGCGCACGGTGTAGCCTCGCATCATGATGCTGTCTCCTGAGTTGGACTCGAGCGAAACACCCGGGACATACTTGAGCGCATGGTAGAGTTCGCTTGCCTGGGTGTCTTCGATGAAGGCGCGGGTCACCACATTGACGATGTTGGGCGTGTCGATCAGGGCGGTGTTGGTCCTGGTGGCTGAGCTAATGGAGGTAGCGGCATAGCCGGTGGCATCCTGGGTTTCCGACACGACGAACTCTTTGAGCGCAATCCGGCCTTCATTGGCCGCAGCGGCGCGGGGTGCGGGTGTGGTTTGGGCGTGGAGGAAGGCTGGTCCAGTGAGGGTCAGCCAACAGGCGATCAAGCATGCGGTCATCCGGCATGCGGCATAGTATCGGGTCTTCATGATGGAACAATCGGGGGGTTATGACTTGGGTTGGGTAATACCGAGGGGGTTACGCAGTGAACAGATGTGAGGAAGCCCGGTCCCCGGGGGTGGAAGAGAAGGGCTGAGCCGGGGCGGACCCTTGGTCCCGTAGATATCCTAAAGCCGCCGAGGGCGAAGGCAAGCACCGGTGGCTGAGTACATTTGGAAAGCAGGCAAGCGGGTAGGGGAGTCCCGGCGGCCCATGGTCAGGTCCGGTGATGCGCAATCGATTCGATCGGGCACATGTTTGGCCTTGGGCATGGCTTGGGTGGATGCGGATCCGGAGTGTCAGGGCATCCCACGCCAACCCAACCCGCGCGGCCGGGCTGCAAGGGCGGCGTGATTCTCCGCCACGAGGTGCGGTTCTCCGGCGGGTAATGACCCGTTTGGATGTACCAAAATCGGGGGAATATTCATCTAAGCAGATGGCGGGCGACCGAGTTGCCAACCCTGGATCCCGGATGGGCGATATCTGTGGCATTCAACGACCGCTGCCTTTAGAATTCTACCATGAGAGACGATTACCTGAAAGAAGCCCTCAAACTGATCGACGACCCGATGATCTTGGTCAATGTGGTCTCGCGTCGCGTCAAACAGCTTCGGCGTGGCATTCGCCCGCTCGTCGAGTCGCTCGAAAAACTTTCCGCGGAAGACACCGCCTTGCGCGAAATCATGGATGGGAAAATCGGTTATGAACTGGCTCCGGATGAAGTTCATGTCCCCACGGTCCGGCAGGCCAGCGTCCGCAATATGCGCGACCTCGCCCCGGAACTACCGGATCGCAAAGCCGCCCGCGTCGCCAAGGCCGCCGCCGCGGCGGTCTAATCGCACGCCCATGACTTCTCGCGAATACCAACGCATCATCGATCTGCTGGACGAGGCCCTGAAAGTGCCGTCCACCTCCACCGACCGGGTCGGGGATATTTCTTTTCGGGCGGATTTGGGGCGGACGCGCAGCAAGGCCGTCCAGGAAAAGCTCAAGGCGGCGATCCGTGAGCATGACGAACCGAAGGGCTTGCCTTCGCTCGCGCTTCACGGTGCCGCGGTGTAGCGGGTCTTCCTGCAAACCAGGTCACTGACCTGGGTTTGTTTGGGACTCCCATGATTCCCAAACCGGGTTGGCCACGAAAGAACCCAAGGTTTCCGGGACTCCGAATCGACTCTCCCGCGCGCCTATAAGCGCAATGGAGATCCTTCCGCAGCCCCGGAAACTTGGGTTCGTTCGTGGCCAAAAATTCGAGGCTTGGATTTGGCGGCTGAAAACGTGCCTTGATGCGGGGGCCCGAACGGCGTTTGGTTTGGGCACCCCTTATGACCCCCGTTCAATCCCCGTTCACCCCGCGGCGAGCATGGTCCGCCCTGACCACGACTGCCGGTTCGACCGTCAAAGCCTTTGCCGGGCTGTTGGCGATTTCCGCCCTGATGACTGCCGCGCCCGTGCGCGGCGAGAACCCCAAAGCGAGTGCGCCGATCGCGTTGGATTCCCGGCTCGAGCTGTTCGTGGACGACGCGCTGATCGACTGCATGTCCGGGGCGCAACTCAAGCTGCACCCACCGGTGCGCGGCGAAAAAGTCCTGGAGTTCAACAAGCCATGGGAAGGGCCGACGTGCGGCTTCTTCACCGTCATCGAGGACAACGGTCTCTTCCGGTTGTATTATCGCGGCAGCGCCAATAATTCCGCGGGCAACGACCGCCATACGGAAGCGAATCCGATGACGGTGTGTTACGCGGAGAGCCGGGACGGGGTGAACTGGATCCGGCCCAATCTCGGGCTGGTGGAATTCCGCGGATCGAAGGACAACAACATCATGTGGATGGGCCAGGAGGCGCTCGCGTTCGCTCCCTTCCTCGACACGAATCCGGCGACTCCACCTTCGGAGCGGTACAAGGCGACTGCGGCCGGGCTCATCCCAGGTCGAAAGCTTTATGCGCTGATCGGCTTCACCTCCCCGGACGGCCTGCATTGGACCAAGCTGGCGGACCGCTCGATCATTCCCGACGACACGACCAACGTTTTCGATTCGCAGAACGTCTCGTTCTGGGATCCGGGCAAGAAAAAATACGTCACGTTCTATCGCGCACAGCGCGGCGGCACGCGCGTGACGAAATACGCCGAGTCGGCGGAATTCGCCAACTGGCCCGCGGACTCGATCACCTGGTTCGATTACGGCGACGCGCCGATGGAGCAGCTCTATACCAACGCCGCGACTCCCTACAAACGCGCGCCGCACATTTACATTGGCTTCCCCAACCGGTACGAGCCGCACCGGAGCGCGCCCAACGCCGCCCCGAATGCGGGGATCAACGATGCGGTGTTCATGTCGAGCCGCGACGGCGTGCACTGGGACCGCCGGTTCCTCGAGGCGTTTTTGCGTCCCGGCCGGGATCAGAAGAACTGGACCGACCGCAACAACTACATTGCGGC
>CAMAPG010000057.1 GCA_945859965.1 Opitutus sp. GAS368
AAGTGACTCCGGTGCCCTGAGCGACCGCCCGTTCATTGGCGCAGGGTTTGGCCTGGCGACCGCTGGGCCACCGCGAAGATCGAGCTTCCAAACGGCAATCGCCCCGCCGCCCGCAGCCACATGCGCTCAATCGCCATCGCGGCGTTGAAGGCGGCCTCAACCGATCCCGGATAGCGTTGCACATCGCTCCCCGAGCGCGGCGCCGGCCAAAGCTTGCGGCGCAGGACCACCAGCGGAAACGGCAAGGTGTTCCAATGCGTGACGCGACGGGGGTCAAAACCCGCGTCCGTTAATTTCGCCAGGAGTTCCCGGCGCGCGTAACGCCGGCACGCCTGCGTGGCTTCGTCGTGATATGACCAAAGCCAGCGATAAGCCGGGACATTGATCACCGCGACACCCCCTGGACGCAGCACCCGGAAAAATTCCCGCAAGGCTTTCGCGTCGTCCTCGACATGATAAATCACGTCCGCCGAGACCACGGCATCGAACGACGCATCAGCGAAAGGCAGGGCCGTCACCGACCCCTCGATGATTTCCGCCGCGCCGCGTTGCCGCGCGAGCTCACACGCCAGGGGCGACACATCGAGGCCGGTCCAGCGCCAGGCCGTTTGCAACGGCTCCAGCCGGCGAATCAGTCCGCCCGCACCGCAACCGGCATCGAGCACCGCCGCCGGGCGTCCACCCAGGCGCGCCGACATGCGCGTGGCGACATGCGCGTGGAGGGCACGGTAATACCACATGCCGTCCTCCACCTCCGCCATCTTACGGTATTCGTCAGGCCTCATGAGGTCATCCTCACAGGCCGGATGTCGGCCTGCAAGTTTCCCGGGAGCAGGCTTTCCGGCCGATGCCCGCATCCCGCCAGCCAATTGTCACCTGTTAATCGTTGTTGAGACCTCCGTTTCCACTCCCCATTACTGGCGATTAACCCGTAGGCTACGCGCGCCCTTCACCGACATGCCATCCGTCCGTTCCTCCACCCGCGGTGCCCACTTCCGGCACTTCAACCGCTGTGCGGGACTCTATTTCGACGAGTTTGGCCCGGACTCCGCGTGGATTCGGGAAACCGGTATCATTCACCTGCCACCGCTCGCCGAAACCCGCTCGCTCGTGCTGCGCGGGGAATTTCGGCCGCATCCGGAAGCCCGCGGGATCGAATCCGCCGCCCCCGGACTGGTGGTGCGCCTCAACGGCACCTTCGCCGGCGCGCTCAACCCCACCCGTCCCGGGCCCTGGGAAATACGCCTCTCCCTCCCACCGGGCGATCGCCTCACCTTGACGCTGCGCCTGACGGGCGTGGCCCTGACCAACACCTTTGCCTGGCTGGGCCGGGTGACGAATCAAGCCGCGCTGCAGCGTTTCCGGCGGCAAAACAAAAACCGCCAGCTGCGCATCGCCTCCATCGAAACGGCCGAAGGTGAGCTCGTTTACGATTTTTCGCAGCGTCATGCTCCTTTTTCCGCAGCCTTTCTCCGGCGGCATGTCCAGCTGGGCTTGAACATCGTTGGCTTCCTCACCGCGGACCTCGGCGTGGGCGAATCGGCCCGCTGCATGGTGCGGGCCGCCGAGGCCGCCGCAATTTCAACGGCCCTCGTGCCGCTCAAGCTCAATTGCAAAAACCGCCTCGGCGACCAGACCTACGCCGGCCGGCTGCAGGACACGAATCCCTATCCGGTCAACGTCATCCATCTCGATCCGCCGGCTTCGCACGATCTCGACTATCATCACGGAACCGCTTTCCGCGCGGGCAAACACAACGTCGCCTATTTTGCCTGGGAGTTACCGGAGTTTCCCGATGCCTGGGTGCCCGCGTTCGATTTCTACGACGAAGTGTGGTGCCCGAGTGAATTCACCCGCACGGCGCTGGAAATGAAATCGCCCCTGCCGGTGCTCTGCATGCCGCACGCGATTTCGTTTTCCCGTCCCGCCGAAAATCCCGCCGCGCTGCGCGCGCGGTTCGGCCTGCCCGCGGACATATTCCTCTTCCTTTCGCTCTTTGACTTCAACTCGTACGCCGAACGCAAGAACCCGCGGGGCGCCATCGCGGCCTTCCGCGCCTCCGGCCTCGCCGCCCAGGGTGCGGCCCTGGTGCTGAAAGTGCAAAACGCCGAGGCCCATCCCGCCGAACTGGCGGCCTTGCAGGCCGCGGTGCAGGATCTGCCCGGCACGGTGCTCATCACCGGCACGCTTAGCCGGGCCGACATCTACGCGCTTGAAGCCGCCTGCGATTGCTTCGTTTCTTTGCATCGTTCCGAAGGTTTCGGCCTCGCGATCGCGGAGTGCATGTATCTCGGCAAGCCGGTGATCTCGACCAATTGGTCCGCCACCGCGGAGTTCGTCGATGCGACGAATGGCTGTCCGGTGGACTTCACCCTCGTGACCCTCGACCGGCATCACGGACCCTACGCCAAGGGCTCGACCTGGGCCGAACCGAGCACGGCCCATGCGGCCAGCTGGATGAAACAGCTCGCCGGCGACCGCTCCCTGGCTGCCGCGCTTGGCGCCGCCGCGCGCGCCACCATGGAAACCCGTTTTTCTCCGGCTGCGATCGGCGACCGGTACCGCACACGTCTCGAGGGAATCGCGGGCTTTTAGGGCGGCTGGGCGCCCAAGGAACTCTCATAGATCTGCCGGAATTTACGCTCGCCCGTCATCCCGGCGGCTCGCTAATCTGCCCGACTTTTTGGTCAGATTCCCCCGCGGCAGTCTGGCAGCAACAGACCAATGATTTTCAGTTCACTGCTTTTTCTCTACGCGTTTCTTCCGCTCTTTCTTGCGCTGTACTATCTCGCGCCCGCCACCTGGCGCAATTCGGTCGCCCTCGCCGCCAGTCTCGCCTTCTACGCCTGGGGTGAGCCGGTCTTCGTCCTTTGGCTCATTCTCTCCAGCCTGATCGACTACGCGCTCAGTCTCCGGGTGGCCCAATTGCCGCCCACCGCCGTGCGGCGGCGGCGCAGCCTCGTCGCCCTTTCGCTGACGATCAATCTCGGCGCCCTCGTCTATTGCAAATATGCCGGGTTTTTCAGCGACCAGCTTTACCGTCTTCTTGGCGGCGGCAGCCTCCAGGACGCCACCGTCCTGATCAAAATCGCCGGCATCTCCTTCTTCACCTTCCACAAGGTGAGCTATATGATGGACGTCTACCGGGGCGCGACGCGGCCTTCGAAAAGCGCCGGGGAGTTCCTGCTCTACGTCTGCCTTTTTCCGCAACTCGTCGCGGGCCCGATCATCCGCTACCGCGACGTCGCCGCCCAGATTGCAGGGCGCGAGCATTCGCTGGATCGTTTCCTCGCCGGCGTCTGGCGTTTCCTGCTCGGCCTGGGGCGGAAGGTGCTCATCGCCGATCCCCTCGGGTTGGTCGCGGACAAGATTTTCAGCCTCGATGTCGGGAGTCTGCCCATGCCGTACGCCTGGATCGGCATCCTTTGCTATACCTTCCAGATTTATTTCGATTTCGCGGGCTACTCCGACATGGCCATCGGCCTCGGCCGGATGATGGGCTTCGAGTTCCTCGAGAATTTCAACCGTCCCTACATTTCCCGTAACATCACGGAATTCTGGCGGCGCTGGCATATTTCGCTCACCAATTTCATGCGCGACTACCTGTACATTCCGCTAGGCGGAAATCGCGTGAGCCCCTGGCGGGCCAAGTTGAACCTCTGGCTCGTCTTCCTCGCCTCCGGCTTCTGGCACGGGGCGAGCTGGAACTTCATTGTCTGGGGCGCCTATCACGGCTCGTTGCTTTCACTGGAGAAAGGGATCGGGCCGCAACGCCTGAACCGCGTGCCCGCGCTGATCGGAGTGATCCTGACCTTTTTCCTCGTCCTGATTGGCTGGGTCTTCTTTCGGGCCACGGACCTGACCCATGCGCTGGCTTTCTTCGGGCAAATGGCCGACACCGCCAGTTGGGCCAATCCGGGTTCCCGGATTGACCTGCCATGGTCGGAGCTGATGGGCCGTCGCACCCTCTGCGCCCTCGTGGTGGCCGCCGTCACGGGATTTTTGCCGGATGCATTCTGGCAGCGCTGGGGCTGGGATGATGCGCTGCCGGCCACGGTCCGGGGCGCCATCGCGCGGGTCGCGCTGGGTACCGCCATCCTCCTGCTCGCGACGGCAGCCCTCGCCAACCAAAGCTACAGTCCTTTCATCTATTTCCGTTTCTAGCCGACCGCTTCATGCACCGTCCGTTTAAAATCGCCCTTGCCGCCGCCTTTGTCGCCATCCTCTGGCTCGTGGGCGTGCAAGTCGTCTGGCCTTTTATCTTTACCGGTTCGCTCAAGGGCGTCGTCGATGCCCCGCCCCCGATCCGCTGGGATCGCCAGTCGCTGCAAAAAGGGGAAACGTTCCGGGCCATCGACAAATGGTATGACATCCATGTCGGCCTGCGGAATTTCTGGGTGCGGCTCGATAACCAGGCGACGTTTTCCTTGTTCTACGAAGTGCCGCCCCACGTGGCCAACAGCCCGGTCGTCGTGAGCGAGCACGAATGGCTGTTCGAGCCGCAGTATATCCGCAACTCCATCCGGCCGCGGGATATTTCCGATGCCCGGATGCGGGCCTACGCCAAGCAGATTCGCGCCATCCAGGACAAGCTCGCGCGTTATGGCGTGCCTTTCTACCTCATCGTCGCGCCCAACAAGGCCGAGGTTTACCCCGAGCATGTGCCGCCCGCCTATTTCACCCGCCATCAGCCGGCAGAGGTCACGACGAACTACGAACGCGCCCGGACGTTTTTCAAAGAGGCAGGGGTGCATTTTTACGATGGTCCGGGTCGTTTTGCGGAATGGAAAAACACCGGCGACCGCTATTTGTTCGCCCGCTCGGGCACCCATTGGAGTTATGATGCGGCTTTTCGGGTCCTGCAGGAAGTCCGCGAACAGCTGAATCCCCTGCTCAAGCATCCGATTCCCGAGCTAAAAACAGGTGGCAGCCCGATGAAATCGCCGCAGGCCAATGACCGAGACCTGCTCGATTTGCTCAACCTGCTCTACACCGGCGTGCACGAGCACAAGCTCCCGACACCGCACGTCCTCGCCCAAACAGAAGTCCCCGAAGCGCTGCTTCCCCGTATCCTCTGGGTGCACGACAGCTTCGCCTGGAACCTGATCGAACTGCTTTATTCCGCCAACGCGATGCAGCCATCCGAGTCGCTTTACTACTTCGGCGTGGTGCCCGACTACGAAAAAAAGGTCGTGCACATTCCCGGCGCCACCAAGACCGACCTTCTGGTCGCGAATATCGATTGGAAAACCAATCTCAAGTCGTACGATGCCATCATCATGATCTGGACCGATATCGCCTTCGATCACTACGGCTGGGGCTTCTTTGAAACGATCGATCGCGAACTCAAGTAACCGACCCACCTTCGCCTTCATGCCCCCCTCCCGGCCTTTTTTTCGTGATCCCGCGGTGCTCGTGTTGAGCGCCATCCTCGGGTTCGCCTTCATCGTCTACGTGATTTATCGCCAGAGCTACATCGGCGCCTGCGACTGGTATGCCTACTATGAACAGGCGCGGTTGTTCGGGCACGGCCGGGTCGCACTGACCACGGCCCTGCCGCCCGAGACCTATCCTTCCATCGTTCCCCTGGGATTTTTCCTGATCGATGGACAGCTCCTCCCGCAGTATCCGCCGGGGTTTCCGCTGCTGCTGGCGATCGCGCAATGGGTGCGCCTGGAATTTTTTGTCACGCCCCTCGCCGGGGCCTTGTCGGCGCTCTGCGTTTTCCACATCGTCAAGGATCTCACCGACCGCTGGACCGCCGTGCTCTACGCCTGGCTCTGGGCTTTCTTTCCGATCGTCGTCTCCGGCAGCACCTCCCTGATGAGCGATATCGTCGCGGCACTCTGCCTGCTGGCCTCGTATCTTTTTTACCTCCGTAAAAACCTGGCGCTCTCCGCGTTGCTTCTGGGCTTCGGTTTCTGTGTGCGGCCCACGAATGTGCTTTATCTCGTGCCCTTCTCGCTGGTGCTCTGGCGCGACCGGAGGCTGATCCGTTACGGACTGTGGCTGTCCCTGCCCGTCGCGTGCTACGCTCTGTATAATTATGCGCTCTACGGCGCCCCCTGGCGGACCGGTTACGTGGCGATGAGCGAGGATCTCATCACCGAGGTCTTCCGGCAGCACCTCGGTTTTTATGCGCTGCAAACCGTGCTGCAGTGCAGCCCTCTCGTCGTCCTGCTCGCCTTCGGCGGCTTCACCCGGCCGCGCACGGAGAAAATTTTCTTTGTCCTGTGGTTCGCGGCGTATGTCCTGTTCTACAGCTTCTGGCGATCGGGCGGCGACCGTTGGTGGTGGACGCGTTTCCTGCTGCCTGCATTTGCTCCCATCTTTTTTCTTTCGGCCATCGGCTTCGTCCGCCTGCGCGATGCGCTGGTGAGGAAATTCCAGGTCCCCCTTGTCCAGCGCCGTGCCGTCACGGCGCTCTATGTCGTCATTGCCCTGGTCCCGATTTATTACACCGCGTTCGGCGTCAATAAAAAAGATCTTTGGGTTCGGAAAAAAGGGATCGTTTACTATCAAGTCGCCAAGCAAACCGAGGCGCTGGTTCCGCCTGGCAGCTACATCGGGAGCGTGGAATTTGCCGGTTCTTCCCGCATCTATTCCCCCGGAGTGCTCACCTTTGTCTCCACCCACGGCAACGCGCCGGTCCTGATCGAGCACGCCTTCAACCAGGGTCGCGAGGCCTATCTCATCGTCGAGGTATGGAACAAGGATGACGCCATCGTCCGCCAGATCCTGACCCGTTTCCGGGGCGAAAAGATCAAGGACCTTCCCTGGTTCGGAGGCCACCTTCCCTTTTATAAGTTATACCCGGCGGCCAAAACGCCGTAAGGGATGAAGGTGCGGCTGCAGAGATCCCACGGGACTTTCGCCGCAGCGGACTTGAACCACGTTCGCCCAGCCCCTACCCCATAGCCGCGAAATGCTTCTCCTCGATCTCTCGCACACGAGCCACACCCGCGCCCGGACCGGCATCCAGCGCGTGGCGCGGACACTGCAGTCCGCCCTTGGCTCCGGCGCGCTTGCGGTCACGCACGATCCCTACCTGGAAGCGTGGCGCCCACTGGAACCCTGGGAACAGACCAATCTCACCGCCGTGGCCGCCAGCGAAAAACGCGGCACCGCCTGGCCCCTCGCCGCCCGCTGGCGCGGCCGTTTTCGGCGGGTGCTCTCCCGGCCGGCCGCCCTGCCCCCGGCTGAAGGAATCATTGTCCCCGAGGTTTTCTCTTCCGCCGTGGCCGCCGCGCTGCCCGCCCTTTTCGCCGCAACCGCCGGCCCGCGCGTCGCGGTTTTCCACGATGCGATCGCGCTGAAGTTTCCCGAATTCACGCCGCCGAAAACCGTGGCGCGTTTTCCGCCGTATCTCCGCGAACTGCTGCGGTTCGACGGCATCGCCGCCAATTCCGAGGATTCCCGCGCCTCGCTCGCGGATTACTGGCGCTGGCTCGGCGTGCCCAACCCTCCGCCCGTCGCGGCCATTCCCCTCGGGGTCGACCTGCCGGACTTTCACTTAATGAGTGAAAGTCCGCCGGGCCCACGACCCATTGTGCTCAGTGTCGGCAGCATCGAAGGGCGCAAAAATCACCTCGCCTTGCTGGAGGCCTGCGAGCAGTTGTGGGCGGGCGGAACCCAGTTCGAACTGCGCCTGGTCGGCCTCGCGCACCCGCAAACGGGACGGGTTGCGCTCGAGCGGATCCACGCGCTGCAAGCCGCGGGTCGGCCGCTGCGCTACGACGGCCCGCTCGGCGATGCGGCCGTCAACGCGGCCTACGCGGAATGCACGCTGACCGTTTATCCCTCCTTGATTGAAGGCTTCGGACTTCCGGTCCTGGAGAGCCTGGCCCACGGCCGTCCCTGCCTTTGTTCCGCCGGCGGCGCCATCGGCGAGTCGGCCCGCGGCGGCGGTTGCGTGATGCTCGAAGCCATGGAGCCGGCGAATCTCGCGGCCGAACTCGGGCGTTTGCTGGCGACGCCCGCGGAAGTGACCGCACTCGCCGCGCAGGCGAGGGCGCGCACGTTCAAAACCGGAAAACATTACGCCGCCGAACTCGTCACCTGGCTGCGCACGCTTTCCCGCCGCCCATGAAGGCGCGCTGGCCGTACGCGGCGGTGATTGCGGTTTTTCTCGCGCTGGTGGCGGCGCGCTGGGATGCCCGCACCGGCTTTACCTCGCTGCTGCATTTCTCCGAGGGCTATGCGGCCAGGCGCATCGCACCTCTGCGCGATCTTCCCCTCGCCACGATGCCGGCGGGCAACGGTTATGACGGCCAGTTTTATGCGCAACTCGCGGTTGCGCCCGGATTGCGCGATCCCGGCCTCGCCACCGCACTCGACGCCCCCGCCTACCGCGCACGGCGGATCCTACCGGCATGGACCGCCTGGCTGCTCGGCTTGGGCCGCCCCTGGCTGGTCGTGAACGTTTTCGCCCTGCTGAATGTGGGGTGCTGGCTCGCGCTCGCCTGGCTGCTGCCCCGGTGGCTCCCGGGAAAAGACCTGCGCTCCTTCGCGGCGTGGGCGTGCTGCCTGCTCGGCCTCGGCTGCCTCGACAGCGTGCGGCTGTCGCTCACCGATCTTCCGGCCTCCTTGCTCCTCGCCGTCGGGATCTGCGCGATCGAAACGGGCCGCCGGCGGAGCGCCGTGCTCGCTTTCGCCGGCGCGGCTCTGACGAAGGAAACCAGTTTGCTGGCGTGCGGGGTCTTCGGGGATTCGACCGCCCGGCCCTCGCCGTGGCGCAACGCCTTGGTGTGCACCGCGACCGCAGCGGTTCCCCTGGTGCTCTGGAGCTTTTACGTCGGCAGTGTCTTCGGTTTCAGCACCGGCCTGGGCGAAGGCAATTTCGACTGGCCGGGTCTCGCTTGGACAAGGCACCTGAGGGAGTGCGGCCGCAGTCTGCTGGCGGGCGATTTCGACGGACGGTATTCCTTCGGGCTGCTCGCCGCCTTGAGTCTCGCATGGCAGGCCGTGTGGATCTGGCGACATCCCGAGCCCCGCAATCCGTGGTGGCGGATCGGCGCCGTCTACGCGTTGCTCCTGCCGCTGCTGGGCGACGGGGTGTGGCACGGTTATTGGGCCGCATTGCGCGCGATGCTGCCGCTCACCCTGGCCTACACGCTCTTGATTCGCAACGAACGGCGCTTCTGGCTGCTCCTGCTGCCGGGCCACGCCACGCTGCCGCACGCGTTGTGGCGTTTCCTGCCCTGAGGTCTTTTGGCGGCTTCGGCCGTCCTGAGAGATCGGGGCAAAGGCAGCAGCCTTTCCGTTTGCCAATCCTTCCGGGGCAACTCAACGTTGGCCGCTTCCATGGCGTTCTCTCTCTTCACGAAAAGCAAAAGCACGATCCTCGCCCGCTGTCGCGATGATTATGCGACGAAGATGCGGCATAAATACGCGCCTTACTACCATGCCATGGAGTCCCAGACCGGCACTAATATCCGGCTCTATGGACGGGACATGATCATGTTGTCCAGCAACGACTACCTGGGGCTTTCCTTCCATCCCAAGGTCATCGAAGCCGGTCGCGCCGCCATGCTAAAATGGGGCACCAGCACCACGGGGGCGCGCATTTCGAACGGCTCCCGGGTCTTCCACCTCGAACTCGAGGAAAAGCTCGCGAACTTCCTCGGCCGCGAAGCCTGCCACGTTCACGCCGCTGGCTATCTTTCGTGCATGTCGTCCGTCGCTTGCTTTGCGCAAAAGGGCGATATGATCCTCGCCGACAAGAATCTCCATTCCTGTCTCTGGGATGGCATCCGCCTTTCGCACGCTACGGTCGAACGTTTTTCCCATAACAGTCCTGATGACCTTCGTTCCGTGATGGTCACGATCACCGGAGCGGCGCCCAAACTATTGATCATCGAGGGCGTTTATTCGATGGAAGGCCATATCTGCCGCCTGCCCGAAATCGCGGAGATTGCCGAAACCCACGGCTGTTTCACCGTCCTGGATGATGCTCATGGTTTCGGCGTTCTCGGCCGGCAGGGTCGCGGCACCGTCGATCACTTCGGGCTCAACGACAAGGTCGACGTCATCTGCGGCAGCCTTTCCAAATCCCTCGCCAGCACCGGCGGCTTCGTCGCCGCCTCCCGCGATGTGATCGAATATCTCCGCAGCAACTCAAAGCAGACCATTTTCAGCGCTGCGCTCAGCCCATGCCAGGCCGCCGTCGCCCTCGCCTCGCTTGAGATCATGCAGTCCGAGCCGCAGCATCTCGAACGGCTTTGGAGCAACACGAAGAAATACCGCGCGATGCTCAAAACCCTCGGGCTCGATGTCTGGAACAGCGAAACCCCTGCCGTGCCCATCGTCCTCGGCTCGAAAGAGCGGGTCTATCCTTTCTGGAAGGCGCTTTTGGACAAAGGCGTGTTCACCGTCATGTCGATCGCACCCGCCGTCCCCCCAGGCAAGGATCTCATCCGCACCGCGATCTCCGCGATGCACACGGATGAGCAGCTGGAGAAAATCGCGGAGGCCATGGCCTACGCGGTAAAGAAGCTGTGATCCCGGCCAGCGACTGGCCGGGATTGGTTAAGGGTTAAAGGTTGTTGGGTAGTGGAGCGCCCCCAGCGGCTTGTTGTCGCGGTATCCTTAAGTAGGGCGGGTCTTTGACCCGCCCTTAACCCTGTCCGCAACGCCATCGCCTTCGCGATCAAGGCGGGCCAGGTCGGCGACCTGGCCTACACCCGACCAATAACTTTTAACGTTAAGCCGTTAACTGCGCGCGCAGCGCACCGCATAATGCGCCCCAGGTCGGCAAGGGCCGTGAAGTCGCTTCGGCTTGGAGCCGCGTCCATTCCGCATCATCGGTCAACACTCGGCGCAAAACGGTCTTCCACGCGGCACGATCGTTCAGGGTCACGCTCACGCACCCTCCGCCGTCGGCATTTTCCCGCAACACCGCCAGGTCGCTGCACACGCACGGCAGACCCATCCAAAGCGACTCCAGCAAGGGCAGTCCGCACCCTTCCGCCAGGGTGGGAAAAACCGTGGCCCGCGTGCTGGCATAGAGCTTCGCGACCTCGGCATCGCTGGCCGCATCGTGGTAATGGAGATCGGGCCGAAATTTCCGGAGCGCCTTGATCCGCGCCACGACCGGCGGCCCGAAATGCGGATTCACGCGCCCCACGATGTGCAGTTCGAAGCGCAGCCCTTCGTTCCACAGTTCTTCGCACACGTCCAAAAGGAAGACCTGGTTTTTTCGCGGCTCGAGAATACCCACGCACAACAGCCGTGGCTTGCCCGGCGGCAACGGCAGCCGCTGCGTCACCCGGGCCGCGCCGTTGAAATCCGCCCCCAAGGCCAGGACTTCGACGGGAGGAGTGCGCTTCAATCCCTGCCAGCGCCAGAAACCGATCAACTCCTGCTGGCTGGCAATCGAATCCGCCCATACCCGGTCGAAGCCGGCGAGCAGTTTCAGGTAGCTGGGATGCCGCGCCACGCTTTTGGGCCAGGTGATGTGCGGAAGCTTGAGGGGTATCGCATCATGAAAAATCGCCGCCGTCCGGCACGGAGGTCGGCGCAAAAATTCCGTGAAGCCCGGCCGTTCTTCCTCTGAAAATAATTCGCCGGTCAGAAACCAGTCGCCGGGTTGCACCGCGCGGTCCCAGGTGGGCCAGCGCACTTCGGTCGCGGCGGCACCCAGTCCGTCGCGCAGGCGTGAACTGACGCGCATGATCCCGGACCGGTGGCCGGATCCTCCCGCCTTGGTGACGTCGAAGAAAATCATGAGAGCGGCGGCGCGAAGGCGTCGCCTTGAACGCCCAACCTTGAACGCTCAACGCTCAACGTCCAAGTACGGAAAGGCACTTCACTCATGGTTTTCCTCTTCATGCTCACTGTTCAGCCTTCACCATTTACCGGTCTTCACTTGGGCGTGGGATGTTCAGCGTTGAAGGTTGAACGTTCACGACGGCCCGCATTTCCCTTAGAAGTCGTTCCGCATTGTCATGCGCGTTGAAGTTTTTCTCCACCCAACGCCGCGCCGCCCCGCGCAAACGCTCCACCTGGACATCGTCCGTCGCCAACTGGCGCAGCGCCTGCACCCAGGCTGCCGGCTGCTCGACCTCCGCGACCAGCCCGGTCACTCCGTCCTCGATCGCCTCGGTCGTCGCCGCCACGGGGGAGGTCACGACCAAAACCCCCACGCACATCGCCTCCGGAATCACGTTCGGCAGGCCATCGCGATCGCCGCTCGGCGCCACGACACCCGTGTGCACCAGCACGTCGGCCCAGCCGAGTTGGTTCCAGACTTCGTGCTGGGGTAGATGCCCGGTGAACGTCACGCTCGAGGCGATGCCCAATTGGCCAGCCAGCCGTTCGAGTTCAGGCCGCAACGGGCCTTCCCCGACGATCCGGGCCGCAAACGGCACTCCTGCCGCCCGCAATGCCGCATAGATGCGCAATTGATGCCTCAGTCCCTTTTTTTCCACCAGCCGCGCCACCGAGATCAGATGCAGCGGCTCGCGCGATGCGCGCAGGCGTTTGATCGGATGCAAGCGGTCCAGTCCCCGCCGGATGCAATGAATGCGCTGGGGCGGCAGGCCGCGGTCGATCAAGGAACGGCGCGCCATTTCCGTGGACGTGTGAATCAAGGCGGCAGGCTCAAGCTTCTCGCGCAGCCACCAGTCACCGCCATGCTCATAAATATCATAGGCGTGCGCCGCCGCCGTGTAGCGATGGCCATCGAGCCGCCACAGCAGCCAGGCCGCGGTCGCCGGTGCTCCGCCCCACGCCGCGTGGATGAGTTGGGGCGGATTCTTGCGGAAAGACCGTGCGAAAAGACAGGCAAAGCCGGCCCCGAGCATGTTTTCCCAAAAATTCAGCCAGGACGGCGCACGCCTCGTGAATAAACCGCGCAACACGTGTCGCAGCACTTCGGGCCGCCGCCACCCTTCGTAAGGAATCATCCAAATCAACGTCCACAGCCTCCATTTGGGGAAGCGCGTCACCGGCAAACCGCGAAACGTCCCTCCCCCGCCCCACAGCGAATAAAGCCGCGGCCTGATCCCGTGCGCCTGCATTGCGACAATTTCGCGCTGCAGGAAGGTTTCCGTGTTTTTGGGAAACGTGGTGAAAAGGTAGGCGATGGTCAGCGGTTGGTCCGACAAGGTAGCCGCAGTTAGAAGACTCTCCCCCTTTCGGCCAAGCGGATTGCGCAAGTCTTTCCCATGCTGGAAACGAGTCGGCCGCCGGTATTGGGTGGCGATCCGTGCATCATTGATTGCAGCCTGCAGTCGCTTCCGTCTTCTTCACGCGACGCAATGGAGCATTCAGACTTCACCTCCCACTACCTCCGGGAACCCGGGGTCGAAATCGGCGCCTTCAAGACTCCCATCCCCGGCATCAAGCCGACCTATGTCGATCGGTTTGCAGAATACGCGGGTGAACGGACCCTGGCGGACTACTATGGCGATGCCTGCGAGCTGCCATTTCACGACTCCTCGCTCCACTATGTTGCCAGTTCCCATGTGCTCGAGCACGTCGCGAATCCCCTGGCGGCCTTGAAGGAATGGCACCGCGTGCTCCGGCCCGGGGCGATCATTTATACCGTGGTGCCGGATCGCCGGCTGACGTTCGATCATCTTCGCCCCCTGACCGTCCCAAAGCATATGCTGGAAGACTACCACCGGGGCACGACCCAGTCGGACGGGACACATATCGACGACTTCGTTTTCGGCGTGGACTGGAAAAAATTTTCCCCGACGACGCCGGCCGGCGAAGAACAGGCCAGCCGCGAACAACTCGCCACCGCCTACCGGGCCGCCGTCGCGGCCGGGCTGGAGATCAATATTCATTTTCATACCTTCGAGATCGCTTCGCTGGCCGCGCTGATTGCGCTGGGTAATCAGCACCAGGTCTGGGCGGGGGAAATCGAAGTGATCGAGCAACACCCGGATTTTCCACGCTCCAACCCCAATGGATTCCTCCTGGTGGCCAGGGTCAGGAAACCATGGAGCC
>CAMAPG010000058.1 GCA_945859965.1 Opitutus sp. GAS368
CAGCGGTTCGAGGCGACGTATGATCGAATCGAGCACGATCCTTTGCTCGCGCAGGTCCTTGTCGCTACGCAACAGCGTGGCCGCCAGCGCCGCATCTTCACTCGCCGTGGCGCCGCGCCGGGTCGTGCCGGCCAGCGCCTCGGTCAGGAGTTGGTGATCGCTCACGCGCAACAACCGTTCGGGGGTCGCTCCGATAAAACTCTGCCCTCCGCCGTTGGCGACCGAGAAGGCGTAACAATCATTGAACCGCTGCCGCAGGCCATTGAGCACGCGCAAGGGATGCAACAGCTGGGCCGCGGTCAGGTCCTTCGCCCGCGCCAGGACGATTTTTTCAAACTCGCCGGTGGCAATTTGCTCCAACGCCCGCGCGACCGCCCCGCAGTAATCACCCGTCTCGCGGTATTTCAATGGGGGCGGGGTGCCCCCACTTGACCCATTCATCCAGGTTTCGGAAACGTCCCGATATTCAAAACGCTGAAACTTCTGCCGGGCCCGCCAGACGCGATCCGTCAGGGCATCCAGGGGCGACTGCGAATCGACGACCAGATTGGCCACAGCGACCGTCCGGCCCGACCGGTGCGCCACCTGCCAGCGCGGCACGAAAATACTCGCCGCTTCAAAGGGCTCGCCGGGTTCCACCTGATCCAGGAACGAAAATGCACAGAAGAAATGCGGGCCGGCAAAGGGCGCCTGCTGGTCACCCACCACGATGGTTTGCGCCAGCGTTTCGTCGATGAAGCGCTGACAGCGGCTGAAACGGTCGGCACCGGACGCCGTGAACGCCAGCACCGCTTCCGCGCCGGCCACCGCGAAATTTTCCGCGGGCCGCTCCACATAAAAATGCCGCTCGGTGGATTCAAAAATCGACTCGAGCACCGCGAGCGGATCGAGCGCATCCACTTCGAGTGAGATGCTGATCAGCTGCGGCCGGCCCGCTTTCACCGCGGCAGACTGGCACTGCCCGAGAAACGCGCGCAGCGCCTCCGAGGTTGCATTGGCCGCGGGATCGAGCGGGAGAATCAGCATGGGCGGGAAAAAGGACGCGTTCAGCAGGGATCTTCAAACCGTGGGCCGGGTCGCGCCACACGGAGTACCCCGCGCTAGGACTTGGGGCCGGCCGGCTTGTTTCCAACCGCCGGTGGCGTCGGGGCAGGCCGCGGAAAGAGCACCAGCGACTCCGCCACCTTGGCTCCGACCAGGCGGTTGCCCCAATTCAGTTCCTCGCGCCAAACCGCGCCGGGAGTGTAACCGAGCACGGAATTGATCTTGTCCGTGGTCGCAGGCATCACCGCCCGGAGCAAAGCGGCGGCGAGCCGGAGTGCTTCCGCCATGGTCGCCAGCGATGTCCGCAGCAGCGCCTGGTCGGCCGCCTCGACCGACTTGCCCAGTTTCCAGGGCGCGCGTTTTTCGATGTAGGCGTTGATCGATTTGATGAAAATAAACGTCCGCTCGAGCGCAGCGTGAAACTGGAAACCTTCGCAAAGCGTGAGCGCTTCGTCGCGGGTCTTGTCCCACAGGGCGTGCACTTCGCGCTCCGGCTCTTCCGCCACCTCGGCTGCCGGCACCTGCGCGCCGCCAAAGCGGTTCGTCATGTTGAGCGTCCGGTTGATGAGATTGCCGAGATCGTTGGCGAGATCGCTGTTGTAGCGCGCCAGGAATTGCTCGCGGGTGAAATCGCTGTCCTGGCCGACATTCATCTCGCGGATGAGAAAATAACGGAAGGCGTCGACTCCGAACTCGTCGACCAAATCGAGCGGATTGAGGGCGTTGCCCGTGCTCTTCGACATCTTCGCGCCACTGGTCATCCACCAGCCGTGGGCCAGCAGGCCCTGCGGCAGTGCCAGGCCGGCCGCGTGCAGCATGATCGGCCAGTAGACCGCATGCGGCGGCATCAGGATGTCCTTGCCGATGACGTGAAAGGTCGCCGGCCAGATTCCGGGCTTATCGACGACCGCCGAATAGTAATTGATCAGCGCATCGAACCACACGTAGGTCACGTAGTTCTCGTCGAACGGCAGCGGAATCCCCCACTCCAGGCGCTCGCGCGGACGCGAGATGCACAGGTCGTTGAGCGGCTCCTTCAAAAACTCGAGCACCTGCTTCTGCCGGTAACGCGGAAAGATGAAGTTTTCATGCCCGCGCAGGAATTCGACCAGCCAGTCCTGATAAGCCCGCAGCTTGAAGAAATAATTCGGCTCCACGATCTCGGTCACTTCGCCGTAGATCTCCGGCCACGAACCGTCGGGCAAACGGTCTTTTTCCTGCAGGAACTGTTCCTGCCGCGTGCTGTAGAATCCGCGATACTCCGCCTTGTAGATCTCGCCCTTGTCGAAGAGCTGCTGCAACACCGCCCGGACCACCTTCTTATGCCGCTCCTCGGTCGTCCGGATGAAGTCGTCGTTGGAGATATTGAGCTTGGCGCAGAGGGCCCGGAATTCGGCGCTCACTTCGTCGCAGAGCTGTTGCGGGGGAATTCCGCGCTTCCGCGCGCTCTGCTGCACTTTCTGGCCGTGCTCATCGGTGCCGGTCAGGAAGTGGACCTGGTCGCCCATCAGCCGCCGGAACCGGGCAATGACGTCCGTCAGCACCTTTTCGTAGGCATGGCCCAGGTGCGGCGAACCGTTCACGTAATCGATCGCGGTGGTGATGTAGAAGGACTTCATGGCGGAGACCAGCCAAACAAACCCGCCTCGGACCAAATGTCGAAAGTTTTGACGCGCGACCTTCCATCGCGCAGCCTCCGCCCGTTGCACGCCTCCCTGCCCCGCGAATGAAATCCGTCACCCGTCTCGTGGCTTATGCCGTGCTGCTGTTGCTGATTTTCCTGGCTGCCGCGCTGACCGCGCAGGCCTGGCTGCACCGGCAAACCCAACGACTGGCCGCAGAGGCCGTTGCCGGCGAACGGATCCAATTCGCCAAGGCCGTCGCGCTGACCTCCCGCCCTCTCGAGCAATGGAACGAGGCCTACCTTCGTGAACTGGGCGGAGTGATCGGCGGCACCGTGACCTTTCGCCCGGCCGGATCCCCTGCTCCTCTTCCGAATCCGCGCATCCTCACGTTTGACCATGCTCTCGCCTCCGATTCGACCCGGGTGGCCCAGGTCAGTTTTCCGGTTCCGCCTACCCACCATCTGATGGCGGCCCATCAACGGGTGGTGGCCGGACTGGGCTTGCTCGCCCTCGGTTTGCTGGCGCTCGTGCTCATCCTCGCCCTGCTCGCGTGGCGCCGCCCGGGCACCGATGGTTCAGCCCTGCCCTGGAAGACCGCGCGAACCGAAATGACCGGTCTGGCCCACCTCGCCAAAACCTCGATCGCCCAAGGCCAGGAACTCGATCGGGAACGCCTGGACCGGCAGCGCGCGGAGGAGGACGGGGAATTCAAGCAGCGCTTGCTCGCCCAATCGCTGGAAGAAAAAATCCGCCTCGGGCGCGACTTGCACGACGGCATCATTCAGTCGCTCTACGCCGTCGGTTTGACCCTCGAATCCGTTCGCTCCCTCAATAATACCAATCCCGCCGAGGCCGACCAACGACTGGGTCAATGCCTGGAAAATCTCAACGGTACCATTCGCGATGTCCGCGCCTACATCACCGGGCTTTCCCCGGAAAATCTGCGCAAAGCGGGATTCAGCCAGGCCCTCGAGAGCTTGTTCGCGGAACTCCGCGCCGGGCGCAACATCGTCTTCGACCTGCGCATCGATGCCGACGCCACGTCGTTGCTCACCGCCGACCAAAGCGCGCATACCCTGCAAATCGCCCGGGAAGCCATCAGCAACAGCCTGCGCCACGGTCGCGCCGATGCGATCACGGTGCGCCTTCACCAAGGAGACCAGGCCATCTGTCTCCTGGTCCAGGACAACGGCGCCGGTTTTGATCCGGCCACACAGAGCGCCGGCCAGGGGCTAGGTAATATGCGAGCCCGGGCTGAACAGGTGAACGGCACAGTGCGCGTCGACAGCCAGCCGGGGAAAACTGGCACCCGCGTGGTGCTCACGCTGCCTGTCCTCCCATCCCTATGAGCCGAGCCGAAAGCAAACGGGTGCGCGTCGCAATGGTCGATGACAGCGAAGTCGTGCGCATGGGCCTGCGCGCCTTGCTCAGCGGCGAACCTGCGATCGAGTTGGTCGGTGAAGCCGGCGATGTCCGCAGCGCGGCGGACTCCTGCGTACGCGGAAAAGCCGATGTGGTCCTGCTCGATATCCGGTTGCCCGATGGCACGGGCTTCGATGCGTGCCGCCAGATCCTGCAGCGTTCACCTGAAACCCGGGTGCTCATTCTGACCTCGGTGGTCGACGACTCCCTGCTCGATGAGGCCATCCGCGCCGGTGCCCATGGTTATTTATTGAAGGAAATCAACGGGCGCGGGTTGGTGCAGGCCATTCTCGACGTCGCCGCCGGCCAGTCGATCCTCGATCCGGCGGTCACCGCCCGGGTCATGCAACTGATAAAAACCGGGGGCAGCAGCGCCGCGGGAGAACGTGCCGCGCTCGATGCCCTTTCCCCCCAGGAGCGCCGGGTACTCGCCTTGATCGCAGAGGGCCATACCAACAAGGAGGTCGGCAACGACCTTGGGCTGAGCGAAAAGACGGTCAAAAATTACCTCAGCAATATCTTCGAGAAGCTGCACGTTTCCCGCCGCGCGCAGGCCGCGGCGATCTACGCCCAGAAAAAACCGGGCACCCACTAGGTCCGAATGGCCCTAGTGACTAGGGGCTTAATTGGGCCTATGCGCCTCTAGTAAAGACGGTGGATTCTGCTAGGATGGGTTCAGGTTAACCCTTCTCCCTGTAATCCATGTCCACTTCCGCTTCATCGATTCGATCCCGCCCTCGCCGCGGTTTCACGCTCGTCGAAACCACCATTTCCATGGGAGTGCTGGCGATCCTGATGGTCGGCGTCCTCAGCGCCTTGATGCTGTCGCGCCGCATGACTGAGGGCAGCATCTACCAAAACTCCGCCCTGACCATCATTCAGGGCTATATCGAACAGATGAAAAACATGGAGTTCGCCTCGCTGCCCTACACCAACTCATCCGGCACCGTGTTCGCCGGGACGGGTGTCAACGCCTACGACGTCCCCACGCGACTCGACGAATCCACCACGGACGTCCTGCAAATCTCCACCGCCGCCATTCCCGCACTCTCCGGTATCACACCTGGCGTCACCCCCACCGGCATCCGGGACAATATCAAACTGATCGATATCAACCAGACCCCCAGCAACACCAATGACGATCTGCGCCTGAACATCTGGGCCTGGGTCCAGGATATCACCGACGCGTCCGTCGACGCGACCCAAGTCCGGGCCATTACTTTTATCTATCAGTGGCAGAACAACGACGGTTCCCGCTCCCGCCCCTACAAGGGCACTGTCCGGACCATTCGTTCCGCCGTCATGACTTTATGATTTTCCCGCCATGAAAAAAACCCTCTCTCCTTTTCGCACCCTGCGGGCCGGCTTTTCCCTCGTGGAAGCCATGGTTACCACCGGCATCCTCGGCCTCGTCACCGTCGGCACCTTGGGATTCTTCGTCCAGTCGATGAATATTTTTTCCTACGACAGCGGAAAAATCATGGTGAACCGGGATATTCGCAAATTCACCAGCGAGATGACCGACAACGCCACGTACGCCAATTATTTCCTCATCTTCCCCGCTTTCGACAATCGCACCGTCAGCCAAAACGTGACGGATCCGGTCACCGGCGCCGTCACCTCCGTGACGAGCGATACTTCGGTCAACGACGGCCTTTCGGGAGACTTTCTCGTCCTCGTTTACAAGGACGATGCCGATCCCAACAAGACCTCCCGCCTAGTCGGTTACTATCGCGCGGTCAGCAGTTCTGACGTCAACGCCGAAGGACCCGTCCGGAAATTCGATGTGTCGTTCAGCCCGTCCTCCTCCGGCGCAGTCTGGACCCTGCTTCCCGCCACTTCGACGATGAATACCAACACCCAGGTCATCGAACTTTCCCGAGGCATGGCGAGCGGCAAGCTGTTCTATAATCTTTACGACCGCTCCGTCATGGTCAAAGGCCAGATCATCCACCGTGGCAGTGAAACCAAACGCGCCACGAACACCTACAACTTCACTGTCTCACCCCGCGGTTAATCCCGGTCCCCGCCATGAAATCCTCCCCTGCCCTCCGCCGCCAGCGCGGCTCCGCGCTCCTCGCCACGGTGATGTTTGCACCGTCATGGCCCTCCTGGGTGCGAGCTTGCTCACCTGGACCATGACCGAGAAACGGCTCAACGCCCGCAACGCCCTGCGCCTGGAAGCGCGCAATGCGGCGGAAGCCCTGGCTGAATTCGGCTTCTCCCAGATCCGCCAGAAATTCGAGACCCGCAGCACGTTCTCCCTCAACCCCTATGGCTCGGATTCATTGCGCATGCCGGCCAGTTCCTTTTGGTCGGGCAGCAACGTCGTCAATACGCTCGCCAGCGGAACGACCGACGATGGCTCGACACCGCTGAATGGCATGAACACCAGCACCACCTTGGAACTGGTCGGCGGCACCATCAACAACGTCGTGACCGGGAGCGGTAACCTTTTCTACGTCGATCCCGCCGACCAGAACAACGAATTCGATTCGCTGAAGGGCAAATGGATCTTTCGGCGCGACGTTTCCGTCATCGCCAAAGCCACCGTCAACCCCCCGGCGGGCAGCAGCGGCGCACCGCTGGTTTCCTATGTTGCGGAAAGAATTTCCGTCCGGGGCGCGCCGCTTTTCGCCCACGCCATCTTTTATAACATGGACCTCGAGATCTTCAACGGTCCGACCATGAACATCTCCGGTCCCGTTCATGCCAACGGCAACCTCTACCTCTATCCGGACGCCGAGCTCAATTTCCGCGGCCAGGTGACCGCCACGGGCAATATTTACCACGCCAAAAAACCCGGCGATACCAGCTCGGATGGTGGCACTGCCGCCGGCCGTACCGGCAGCGTGAATTTCCCCAACCGCTCGAATGTGCTCACCAATCTGCGCACCTCGGGCGTGTGGCAGGATACCACCCACGGAACCGGCACCAGCGGCACAGCGTGGGACCAATTTCGGGCCAATGCCTCCCAGGTTTGGAATGGAAATCTCCAGACCACCGCTCACGGGGTGCAAAACTACACCCCGGTAGCAGTCGGCCAATACATCGAGGATCCCACTCCGAGCAACGGCGTGGATAATTCGGTCAACACCGGCCGCGCCCTGATCGAACCCACCAATTATCCCGCCACCGGCGACGCCAGTTACGACCAGAAAATGGAGATCGAAAAACAGAAGTACTCCAACGACGCCGGGCTTTATATCACGGTGACGCCCACTGCTTCACCCAACCTGGCCACGGATGTTGTCGTCACCAGCCGGAGCCGCTCGGATCCCACCAAGAACAAGAGCATCACCGTTCCTGCGGCCAGCCAATTTATCAAATACACCAAATATACCACGACCACCTTGAGCGGTGTCACCACGGTCACCGGCGGCATGTACGATCAGCATCGCGCGTTGGGCCAGGATCTCGTGGAACTGGACATGACCAAGCTGAGAGATGCCGTGGCCCAGATGCAGCTGGCCGCGGGTTCGCGCGATGCGACCAAAGCCTTCGCCAATCTCGAGACCACCGACTCGACCGGTATTGTGTATGTGGAAGTTGCGGGCGGCCCCACCACCCGCCTCGTGGACGATCCCGTCGATACCACGTTGAAGGCCGGAAGCACCATCGCCGCCACCAATGGGCTCAACACCACCACCTCGGTGCGCGTGGTCAATGGTGTGGGCAAGGTGCCTTCCTACGCCGGCGGCGGCAGTCCCGGTCTGACCATCGCCACCAACGCGCCGATCTACATCAAAGGTCACTATAACGCGGATGGCACGGCCAGCACGTCTGGCGGCGTGAATCCCGCGACCGACATCGAGACGGACGAACTGCCCGCGGCCATCGTGGCCGACGCCATCACCGTGCTTTCGCCCAGTTTTGTCGATTCGACGAGCCGCAGCACCTCTTCTCCGGCGGCTACCAGCGTTGAAATTTCCGCTGCCTTTCTGACCGGTATCGCCCCCACCAACAAAAACGGGAGCGGCGCCACCAGCGGCGGCGCCCACAACATCGTACGTTTCTTGGAAAACTGGGGCGGCGACAGCACTTGGTTGCGCGGTTCGCTCGTTAGTCTCTTCGAAAGCCGGGTTTTCACCACGGCACACGGCACCAGCAGCTATTACAGCCCGCCCGCTCGTAATTGGGGCTTCAATAATCTTTTCCGCCAGGGCACCTATCCTCCCGGAACTCCCCGTGTGCTCTCTTATCGTCGCGTCGACTTCACGGATCTGACAGCAGCCCAATACTCCTCCGTCCGCACGTCGTTCAACTGGGCTCCTTGAACGATTGACCCCCTGTGCCGCCGGCCGCGGTCACTTTCGACCGCGGCTTAACGCAACGCTGAGCGCAAGGCCCATTCGGCGAGTTTCGCCCAGGCGCGGGCCCTGTGACTGAGCGTATTTTTCACTTCGTCTCCGAGTTCGGCGTAACTCTGGGTGAACCCTGTCGGCACAAAAAGTGGATCATAGCCAAACCCTGTTCCCCCGCGAGGCATCGGCAGCAGGCTGCCCTCACAGCGTCCCTCGAAGACTTGCTCGACGCCACCCGGCCCGACCATCAGGAGCACACACACAAATTGCGCTCCTCGCTGGCCATCGGGCACCGCGCGCATGACCTCCACCAGTTTCTTCAGATTTGCCGCGCTGTCGCCCTGCGGCCCCGCATAGTACGCCGACTCCACCCCGGGCGCTCCTCCCAAGGCATCGACGCATACCCCGCTGTCGTCGGACAGCATCCAGGCATCGGCCGGCAGTCGGGCCCGCAACGCGAGGGCTTTTTTGCGCGCATTGCCAACAAATGTTCCGGTATCCTCCGCGACCTCGGGCATTCCTCCGACCGCGCGGGCTGACACGATTTCGATCGGGATCGCCCGGCTGGCCGGCAGGGCATCGGCCAGAGCCTGCAGCTCGAGTGCCTTGTGGGCGTTGCCGGAGGCGAGATGGAGTTTCATGCGGAGCCAACGACAAACCGGTTGCCCTGTCAGCGCACGCTGAAAACCGTTTCGTTCACCAGCATCTTCTCCGGATACACCATCCGTCCCCGGGTCAGGTCGTTGTCGCCAAACTCTTCGTGACGGACCTCCGCCAGCCGCAACGCCTGCTCGAGCCGTTCCGGTCGCAGCCCGTTGAAAATATTCTTGGCCTTCTCGTCGCCCAGCAGCATCGGCGCGCGATAGATGAAAAGATAGTCGAGCTGGCGGGCGCGGACCAGCTCGCTGATGAGTTGGGCGCCACCTTCGAAATAGACTCCGTAAATTTTCTCTTCGACGCACTTTTGCCGGAAATCGGCAAACGTCACCCGCTGCGTGGGCGAGTTGAGCAGCCAGACCTTTACTCCGAGATCCCGGAGTTTTCGCACATAACCCATCCCTCCATGCGGGGTGGTCACCACAATGGTGCGCTCCCGAAATTGATCCGTATAAACCTGGGGCAGGCTCTTATCCACAACGGTGCGGAGCAGGCCGTCGAAAACAAAGCGCCAGGGGCACCATTCCTCCTGCCCATCCACGCGCGCAGTTAGCTTGGGATTGTCCTTCGCCACGGTCATCGCCCCGACCGCTATCGCCGGAAACAAACGCCGCCAGCGGTGCACATCCGCGCGCGCCGCCTCATTGGTAATCCAGCGCGAATCGCCGGCCCGGCTCGCGATTTTGCCGTCGAGGGTCACGGCCGCCTTCGCGGCCAGTAACGGTGTCTGTTGCGTGATCCACTGGTTGAAAATGAGGTTCAGATCCCGGCAATCCGCCTCGAGCACGCCGGCGATCACTTCGATCCCCGCCTCCCGCAGCACATCAAAGCCCTTCCCGGCATGTGCGGGATTGGGATCAGCCGCACCGATCACCACGCGCTTGAGGCCCGAAGCGATGATGGCCTCGGTACACGCACCGGTGCGGCCGTGTGTGGAACAGGGTTCGAGGGTGACGTACAGCGTGGCGCCCGGACGAGGGGTTTTGCCTCGCGCCAGTAAGGCCAGACGCTCGGCGTGCGGCCCGCCATCCTGAGCATGCGCGCCTTCCGCGACAATGCGCCCCTCTTCCACAATCACGGCCCCCACCATGGGATTGGGATGCGTGTTGCCCCAGCCTTGCCGCGCGAGTTCGAGGGCGCGCCGCATGAAAACCTCGTGTGTGGGATCTTCGGCCATTCTTGCTTCCCGGTTTTAGCCAATGTCGCGCGAGCCGCAACCTTCAATACTGAGGAGCGTAGCGCCAGGGGACTGAAAACCGCCCTATGCCTGCACAAACGGATTATTTACCTTCTCTTCACCCACGGTCGTCTCCGATCCGTGCCCGGGATAAACAACGGTCGCGTCGGGCAGGGTGTAGATTTGCTCGCGGATCGAGCGCTCCAGTTGCGGAAAATTTCCTCCCGGAAAATCGGTCCGGCCCACGCTGCCGTTAAAAAGCGCATCGCCGACAAAAGCCGCACCCGGGAAGTAAAACAGGACGTTGCCCGGACAATGGCCCGGTACGTGCCGCACTTCCGCCTCCGTGCCGAGCACGGCGAGACGCTCACCTTGCCTGACCCAGTGATCCACCTTCACGGGCTCAAGGGTGATTCCATCCTCCAAAAAGGCCGCCATGACTTCAGGGGTCTCGATCAGGACCCGGTCATCGGCATGGGCCCGCACCGTGGCTCCCGTGGCCCGAACGACTTCCGCCGCTCCCTGGGTGTGATCCCAATGCCCGTGGGTTAGCCACAGCTCAGTCAGGCGGCATTGGTCCTTCTTCAGCAGCGGTTCGACGTCCGCCCACACCGTTCCCGGAGCGTCGATCAAAACCGCTTCGCCGCGCGCAGGAAGCGTAAGCAAATAGGCGTTGGTCTGGATGGGCCCGGCCGGCAGGACGTAAAGATTCACCGGGCAAATCCATGCAGTTTATTTTCCCCCGCAATGGAAAACGGCAGAATCTGGACCGCTGCCTGTCGGCAAAGGCCGGTTACCGGCCTTTTTTCCGACAAAGGCGGGCTTGCCAGTCCCCCCCTCGGATGGCCACTTTTGTCCCCTCACTATGCCGACGCTTAAGTTCGCCGTTCTCGCTGGGGATTACATTGGGCCCGAGGTCATGACCGAGGCCCTGCGCGTGTTCGAACACGTGGCCAAGCAAGAGGGCCTCACCCTCGCCTATACGAAGGCCGACGTCGGCGGTGCCGGCATCGACAACCACGGCAAGGCGCTGCCGGATTCCACGCTCAAAATCTGTGCGGAATCCGACGCGATTCTTTTCGGTTCCGTCGGCGGTCCCAAGTGGGAAAAGCTCCCCCCCAAGGAACAGCCCGAGCGCGCCGCGCTGCTGCCTTTGCGCAAGCACTTCACGCTGTTCGCCAACATCCGCCCCGGCTTGCTTTATCGCGAGCTCACCGATGCCTCGCCGATCAAGACCGAGCGCATTCCCGACGGCATCGACATCGTCTGCATCCGCGAGCTCACCGGCGGTTTGTATTTCGGTCTCCCCAAGGAAACCACCACCCTCCCCAATGGCGATGTCCAGTCCGTGGACACCATGATCTATCGCAAAAGCGAGATCGAGCGCATCACCGCCACAGCGATCGCCACCGCGCGGTCGCGCAAGAAAAAGCTCTGTTCGGTCGACAAGGCCAATGTCCTCGAAACCTCCGTGCTCTGGCGGAAGACCGTCACCGAGTATGTGGCCAAACACGCGCCCGAAATCGAACTGAGCCACATGTATGTCGACAACGCCGCGATGCAGCTCGTGCGCAGCCCCAACCAGTTCGACGTGTTCGTCACCGAAAACATGTTCGGCGATATCCTCTCCGACGAAATGGCTGTGATCTGCGGCTCCCTCGGAATGCTTTCCTCCGCCTCGCTTGGCGCCACCAAAAATTCCCTCGGCCTGCCCTTCGGGCTCTTCGAACCGGCCGGCGGCACCGCTCCCGACATCGCGGGCAAAGGCATCGCCAATCCCTGCGCCCAGATTCTTTCCGTGGCCTTGATGCTGCGGTTCAGCTTCGGGCTGGAAAAGGTCGCCACGCGCATCGAGGCCGCGGTGAAAAAGGCCGTCACTTCGGGAACCCGCACCGGCGATATCGCCTTTGGCGGAAAATCCGTCGGGACCAAGGCCATGGCCGACGCGATCATCGCCAATCTCTAAACCGGCCTCCAGGCCCTCCGGCCGCTCAATGATTTCTGCCAGCGTTCGCTCCCGGCCAAGCCGCGCGAAATCTCCGCCATCATGACCTCTGCCCAGATCCGCCAGTCTTTTCTAGATTTCTTCGCCCGCCAGGGCCACACAATCGTGCCGTCGGCGTCGCTCCTGCCCGATTCGCCCGGACTGCTTTTCACCAATGCCGGCATGAACCAGTTCGTGCCGATTTTTCTGGGAGATCGTGCGGCGGACGTCACCAAATGGGCCGGAGTCAAACCCGGCAAGGACAACCGCGCAACCGACACACAGAAATGCATCCGCGCCGGCGGAAAACACAACGATCTCGAGGACGTCGGCTTCGATACTTATCACCACACGCTGTTCGAGATGCTCGGCAACTGGTCCTTCGGCGACTACTTCAAAAAAGAATCGCTCACCTGGGGTTGGGAATTGCTCACCAAGGTGTGGGGCATCCCGCCCAAACGGCTCTTCGCCACCGTCTATTCACCCGACAAATCGAAGAATGATCCCTCTGACTTTGACCAGGAAGCCTACGACATCTGGGCCGGGATTTTCAAAAAGGAGGGTCTCGATCCGGCCATCCACATCGTCCACGGCAACAAAAAGGATAATTTCTGGATGATGGGCGACACCGGCCCCTGCGGACCGTGCTCGGAAATTCATTTCAATCTTGAGTTATCGGACGACGAACAGGCCGGTCGCCAACTCGTCAATTCCAGCAGTCCGCGCTGCATTGAGATTTGGAATCACGTTTTCATCCAGTTTAACGCCAACGCCGACGGTACCTTCTCTCCTCTCGCGGCCAAGCACGTGGACACCGGCATGGGCTTCGAACGCGTCGCCGGAATCTACGCCACGACAAAGGGCTTCAGAGATTTCACCGCTGAACCCTCGAACTACGAAGCCGACGTTTTCGCTCCCCTCTTCACCAAGATCAGCGCGCTGTCCGGCAAGACTTACGCCCGCACCGTTCCAACGAAACGCGAAGGCCTCACCGAGCAGGAAAATACCGACGTCGCGTTTCGCGTTCTCGCCGATCACGCCCGCTGCGTAAGCTGCGCCATCGCCGACAGCATTCTCCCCGGCAACGAAGGCCGCAATTACGTCATCCGCCGCATCCTACGCCGCGGCATCCTCTACGGCAAAAAGCTCGGCCTGCAGACCGGCTTTTTCGAGCAGCTTGTCACCCCCGTGGTGGAGTCGCTCGGCTCGGTATTTCCAGAACTCAAGCAACAGCAAAGCATCATTCAGCGCGTCATCCGCAGCGAAGAAGAGAGCTTCGGCCGGACGCTGGATAAAGGCCTCGCTCAATTTCAGGCCGCCGTGGATCTCAATAAAGGAGCGGCGGATCTTCCCGGGGCGCAGGCTTTCCTTCTCTACGACACCTACGGCTTCCCGCTCGATATGACCCAACTCCTCGCGACCGAGCGCGGACTCACGGTCGACGCCGCCGGTTTCGAAGTAGAAATGGAAAAGCAGCGCGAACGTGGCCGGGCGGCGCAGAAAAAGGAAATCATCGTCGCCGCCACCGAAGGCGAAGCCACCGGACTGCAGGCAACCACGTTTCTCGGCTACGATGTGCTGACGTCTCCCGCGAAGCTCATCGACGTCAT